>CAMBES010000038.1 GCA_945865855.1 Rhizobium sp. Q54
CTTCAAAAATTGTTCTTATACCATCCTTTCGTAACCAACGTTGAATTAGATTGTGGTTTTCAAGTTCACTCAACTCAGAAATTTTGTAGCTCTTAATTTTTTCTGCAGCGACATCTATCAATTTTTTTAGGGATAAATTCTCGTTTGAAGCGTACTTAATAGCATAACTCAGGATAGAGTCAGAAATGGTAACTATGTTAGAGATCGTCATATCAAGATTCCATTTTATAAATGCTCCCGAGCCAACAGTTCCAGATGCGGCAGACTTGGAAATAAAATTGTTCCGATTTGCAATTAACGCCTCCTTCGATTGCGCAACTATTTGATCAAGTTGTGTAATAAAATCTGTATCGAGCCTTTTCTTCATGATGAGTGAGATTTTTGTTAAAAACTGCAAGTTAGAAATATCATAATTGTACAAAGTCACTTGAAATACAAGTAACGATATTCATAATTTCAGAAAAATTAACCAAGCAACATTATGAATGTCAGCAATTTCAAATCCGGCAAGCTAGTTCAACGTTATCAGTATAAAAGTTTTGAGCCATCGAAGGTTAACAATGATTGGTTGCTTGATGATGTGCAATTACAGCTTCTGCTGAGTCAGGCAGACATTAAAATTGGCGAACTGAATGCTTTCTCGCAGTTGATTCCCGATGTCGATTTCTTCATCAAGATGCACATTTTGAAGGAAGGAACAAAGAGCAGTCGTATCGAAGGAACCCAGACCAATATTGATGATGCGGTGCAAAAGGAAGAGTATATCGAGCCAGAAAAGAGAGATGATTGGCAAGAGGTTCACAACTATGTCAATGCCATGAACCAATCAATTAAGGCTTTGGACAAACTTCCACTCAGTAATCGTTTGCTTAAGCAGGCGCACAAAATTCTTTTGCAAGGCGTGAGGGGGGAGCGTAAAACTCCAGGAAATTTTCGTAAAAGTCAGAATTGGATTGGTGGGGCTAGTCTCCGAGATGCCGTGTTTATTCCTCCGCATCAAGAGTCGGTGGAAGATTTAATGGCTGATCTCGAAAAATTTCTGCACAATGAAAACTTATCAATCCCGCAATTAATCAAAATCGGCATTGCTCATTATCAGTTCGAAACCATTCACCCATTCCTTGATGGCAATGGCAGAATCGGGCGCTTGTTGATTACGCTTTACCTGGTTAGCAGTGAACTTCTGCACAAACCTACGCTGTATCTATCCGATTTTTTTGAAAAAAATAAGTCGCTCTATTACGACAATTTAACTCGCGCTAGAACCCATGATGATTTAACGCAGTGGCTTAAATTCTTCCTTGAGGGTGTGCGTTCAACTTCGGAAAACTCGATTCAAACCTTTAAAAATATCATTAAACTGCGTAGCGAAGTCGAAGGAAAAATTTTAAAGCTCGGTAAGAAGCAAGCGCTGGCGATGGAATTTTTGCAACATCTCTATGGCAATCCAACCTTTGATAGCGCTGATGTAGTTAAGGTTCTAAAAATAAATCTCTCAACCGCTTTGAGACTTGTTGATGACTTTATCAAGCTAAAAATTCTGGTCGAAATCACCGGACAAAAGCGCAACCGCATCTTCGCTTTTGAGCCTTATATCAAGCTGTTTAGATAAAAAAACTAACAAAGAACCGAGCTAAACATGCATTCTATCCACAACAAAATAGAGCAAATTAAAGCAACTTCAGAGATTAGTGATGTGCTTTTATCTCAACTTGACAAACACATCACAAAAGAGGGCGAGCGGTTCAAAATTAAAAATAAAACTAAGCTTAATATCAAAGATTCTTGGATGCATAAAATGATCGAAGAGTTTTCTTACGCTGATTGGAATGAGGTTCCAAAATTTTACGATCCAGAAATAATTCTGAATAAAATTCAGAACTTAGAAGGGGCTTTAAAGGTAAAGGATTTTAATGAGCTAACCGTCATATCAGAATTTTATGATTCTATGCACGCTCAAAATAGAGATCAGCCATACCTTTTAAATCTAGCAATCGAGGCTATCGAAGAAAAAATTCCAGCTCTATCTCAATACAAAACTTTGTTATTAAAACCATTCGAGAAACGCGAGCTAAAGAAAATGGCATTGCACCATTTGCATCATTCTCAGTTATCAAATTTTTCATACCTAGCGGCGACGCAAGGTATTAGAAATGCGGCCTTAGAATCACTCCGCAAACTATCGGATATGGATCATGATATTAAGCAAGAAGACCACTTTGACCCAGTAAAATTTTCTGAAGAAGATTTTTGTAAATTGGCAACCTTTGCAACCTCTGGCATGCATCAATCCACAAGCTTTATCCCCACTGGAGATTGGATAGTTTTAAAGCGTTACGAAGAAAAGAATTACTACCTTTGCCTCGCAATTCATGAGGAGGATGACAAAGAGATAATGGAAAGAATTAAGCCTTGTTATGAGCAGTTTCCCGAGTTATTGACCAAGATTTAATATATTCATTTGTACCTTTTGGTTAGAGGTAAATAATCCGATTTTTATCAACCTAACTTCATAAGAATCTAACGGAAATGCCTGAAGCAAAAAATAAAACTCCTAAAC
This sequence comes from Rhizobium sp. Q54, assembly GCA_945865855.1. Lineage (GTDB taxonomy): Bacteria > Pseudomonadota > Alphaproteobacteria > Rickettsiales > UBA1997 > UBA2645. The sequence continues at coordinate 2,561 of CAMBES010000038.1, forward strand.
CTGAAATGGGTTTTTTTAAAACCCTTGCAATTGCTCTCATCTGCGCCGGATTTGTGCGTTCATTTTTTTTCGAACCATTCCACATTCCTTCTGGTTCAATGAAGCCAAATTTACTCATCGGCGATTACATCTTCGTCGCTAAATATTCTTACGGCTACAGCCGCTACTCGTTTCCTTTTGGGCTAGATCTTTTTGAGGGAAGATTTTGGCAAAAAAATAAACCGCAACGCGGTGAGGTTGCGGTTTTTCGACTGCCTTCAAATCCAGATATTAACTACATTAAGCGCGTTATTGGCTTGCCCAAAGATCGCATTCAAGTGAGCGATGGGGTTCTTTACATCAATGAGCAGAAAGTTGAAAAAACCGCCGGCGGATCATTTGAAGATGTAGATTCTGGCATTAAAATACCAATCAGGAAATTCGTTGAAACTTTGCCTTCCGGAAAAGAAATGACGGTTCTCGATCAACTCAAAACACTACAAGACAATACGGGAATTTATGAAGTTCCGGATGGTCATTATTTTGTAATGGGAGACAATCGCGACAACTCACAAGATAGCAGATTTCTTGAGCATGTTGGCTACGTGCCAGAAGAAAATTTTGTCGGCCGTGCCACGATTATTTTCTTCTCTGCCGCCAAGCCAATTTGGCAATTTTGGCAATGGCCAAGCTCGATTCGCTTCGAGAGAATTTTAAATCAGATTAATGGTTAATTAAATGTTCGATTCTCTCGTCATTTTTTTGAAGACGGATTATCCAAAAGATTAGTAATCGATCCAAGCTCTAGAATGTTGATTTGAGTTTTTACAAGGATGATAAACTTAAGTTTCTGGCAACAACAAACAAAGTAACAAAATGACTAAAAACCCCTCCGACTCCAAACTCGAATCTTTCATTACCAATCTTGACGAAACAAAGAAGGCCGACTTACTCAAAGAAAGTAAAAGTGAAATTAGCTTTGCTGGAAATGTCGTAGAAATTCATGAAGAAAAACAAAATTTGGGCATCAGCGCAAAAAATAAATCTAGCTCTAAATTATTGCGTCTAGTCTTTCTGGTGGCGGTTTTAGTAATATTGGAATTCATTTTATTATTCTTCTTCTTTGAAGAAATCGAAGGCGTCAAAGCCGTAATCAATCGATACTTTAATCAATAACTCAGAACTATCTTCTTTCCTTAAGGATTTTTTGCGCCGCAAAGGCGGCAATTCCGCAACTGCCGACCACTAAAACCGTTGCCGCAACACCGTCGCCAGGTATATTACCAACCAAAAATGAAGAGCAGGCTGCAAGAGAAAATTGTATTGTTCCAAGCAATGCAGAAGCCGATCCGCTGTGAGCGGCCTGATTAGCCAAAGCTGATGCAGTTGCATTTGGAAATGTCATTCCGCAACTAAAAAGGAAGGCGCAAAATAGCGGAGTAATTACCCAAAAATCGTGATTACTTGCGGCAGAAATCAGCAACAAAATTCCAACTAAAAAAGGCAGAAAAATAATTTTTTTGAAAAGCAATTCGAGCGAAAATCTTCTCAATAAATAAGCGTTAATCTGCGAGGCACAGACAAAACCAATGGCATTAAGTGAAAAAATTAATCCGAATTCGCGCGAAGAAAGACCAAAAAAATCGAGATAAATTGATGGCGATCCTGTTACAAAAGCAAAAAGCCCAGCCATCATTAAGCCTCCAGTTAAAGCGCTTCTAACAAAGTTGCGGTCGCGTAAAATTCCTAAATATTTTCGAAAGGCTTTGGAGATTTTTTCATTTTCATCAGCACCTTTGGTTTCAGGAATGGAGCGGTATGCGAGCAGTAAGGAAAAAACCGAGAAGAAACTCAAAAAAGCAAAAATAGATCTCCATCCGAATTGCTCGAGCAATAAATTACCAATGAGCGGAGCTAGAATCGGCGCCGCGCCCATCACTAAAATCAAATGTGAAAAAACGCGTCCAGATTCTTGCGGCGTAAAAAGATCGCGCACAATCGCCCGCGGAACAACTGTGCAAGCGCATGCGCCGAAGGCTTGAAAAAAGCGCAGTACAATTAACTGCTCAATATTTTTGCAGAAGTAGCAACCAATTGATGAGAGTGTGAAGAGAAAGAGTCCGAAAAAAAGCGGCGGTTTTTTCCCGAAGCGATCGACGATTGGACCGTAAATAATTTGCCCAAAAGTAATACCTATAAAATAGGTGGTAAGCGACAATTGAAGCATTCTTTCTGGCGCTTTGAACTCGTCGCTAATTGCGTTGAATGCGGGAAGGTAGACGTCAATTGTCAGTGGCCCTAGAGCAATTATTCCACCGAGAACAAGAAGTAGAATTACAAAGTCTTTTTTATTTTTTGGGCGGAGGTGGTAGGACATTATTAGATTAGTTTCATATTTCCGTAATCGACATCGCGGTGATATTTTTTCTTGGTGAAGGCAAGGATTAATCCGAAGCAAATCGACATCGCTATCATTGATGAACCTCCATAACTAATAAATGGAAGAGTCATTCCTTTTGTAGGCAAAAGACGCATGCTTACACCAATATTCACGATTACCTGAATCGAAAATTGCATCATCAATCCACAGAGTGAGAGATAAATGAATAGATCTTCTTCTTCCAAGGCCCGCTTGACGATTCGGGTGATTAAGTAGACAAAAATCACGAGTAAAATAATACAGGAAAGAACGCCAAACTCTTCACCTACAACAGCAAAAATAAAATCCGTGTGTGCGTCGGGAATGAATTTCTTTACTACGCCATTACCTGGTCCAGTACCAAAGAAGGAGCCGTTCACGAAGGCATCGAGTGATCTTTCAACTTGATAATTTTTTTCGCCAGAATCGAGAAATTTATTAATGCGATCTTCGACGTGCGGGAAAACTAAATAAGCACCGAATCCGCCAACAGCAGCGAGAATGCCAAGAGCAATAATCAGCGCCCAAGGCAAGCCGTAAACGAAAAGCTGCACTACCCACAAGACAGCAAAGGTTAAGGTCATTCCAAGATCGGGTTGTAGTAGCAGGAAACAAACGATTACGAGAAATAATCCAGCAGAACTTCCGTACTTTATTTTCCAAGATTCCGCAGTGAAACGCTGTAATAAAAAAGCATTAACAACAACGAAGAAAGTCTTGGCAAATTCAGATGGCTGTAAGGTGAATCCAAGAACAGAAACCCATCTTTTTGCGCCTTTAATTTCTACTCCATGCACCAAAACTAACAGCAATAAAAGGATTGAACCAGCCAATCCTGCAAGTGCGAGAAGTTTTATTTTCTCTTGATCGAGAAAGGAAATTGCCACCAACATCACCAGTGCAACCACAGCAAAAATAAGCTGTTTTTTAAGGAAGAAAAATTTGTCGACCTCAATTCTCTTGGCAATCGCCGGACTAGAACTGGCGATCATAATCAGCCCAAAGGCCATGATGCCAATGATTAGAAAGAAATTAATTTTGTCGATATCGAGCCACCATTTTTTGAACAAATTCAAATAGCGACGGTCGAAGAGTTGATTGACCTTATCCATTGTTTTAGATTTAGATTTTGGATTTAATGTTTTTGGAATCTTAAAACTTACTTTTTAAATGATGAAAAAATCCTCCAACAAAATGTGGGGCGGAAGATTTGACGCCAAGCCGTCTGATCTGATGCAAGAAATCAATCAATCAATTACTTTTGATAAAAAGCTCTATAAGCAGGATATTCAAGGCTCCACGGCACATGCAAAAATGCTCGCTCAGGTTGGAGTTTTAACAAAATCTGAATCAGAAAAAATTATTTCTGGATTAAAAAAAGTCGAAAAAGAAATCGCGGAAGATGAGTTTAATTTCAAAATTGAGCTCGAAGACATTCACATGAATATTGAATCGCGCTTACGTGAAATTATCGGTGATGTAGCTGGCAAACTTCACACCGCAAGGTCTCGCAATGATCAAGTTGCCACAGATTTTCGTCTTTTTGTTCGCGATGAAATTGACGAAGTACTAAAATTAATTTCTGATTTGCAGAAAAATTTAGTCAAAAAAGCGGAAGAAAACTTCGGTGTGATATTGCCTGGATTCACGCATTTACAAGTCGCGCAGCCAGTTTTATTTTCGCATCACCTGCTTGCTTATTTCGAAATGTTCAAACGCGATAGTTCGCGACTTCGCGATTTACGCGCCCGTATGAATGAGTGTCCACTTGGCGCTTGCGCTTTGGCTGGCACCTCTTTTCCGATTGATCGCAACTTTACCGCCAAAGAATTGGGTTTTGCTCGTCCTACCGCTAACTCAATGGACTCAGTATCCGACCGCGATTTCGCCATCGAATATTTATTTTGTCTTGCCCTCGTAGCGACACATCTTTCTCGCTTCGCTGAAGAAATTGTGATCTGGATGAGTAAAGGTTTTGAATTCGTAAAACTCTCTGACGCCTTTACCTCCGGCTCTTCAATCATGCCTCAGAAAAAAAATCCCGACGCCGCAGAATTAGTTCGCGGTAAATCTGGCAGAATTTTCGGCGCCTTGATTTCGCTTTTGACGACAATCAAAGGCCTTACTCTTACCTACTCCAAAGACATGCAGGAAGACAAAGAGCCGGTTTTTGACGCTTCCGCAAATTCTAAACTTTGCCTGCGCGCAATGGCCGGAATGATTGCCGACATGAAAGTGAATCAAGACAAAATGCTAAAAATGGCGGGAAGTGGCTATTCAACTGCAACAGACTTGGCTGATTGGTTAGTAAAAAATCTCAAAATGCCTTTTCGCGATGCTCATCACGTCACTGGAACAATCGTCAAAATGGCTGAAAATAAAGGCGTAGATTTGCACGAATTAAAAATTTCTGAAATGCAAAAAATTGAGAAAAAAATTACTACAAAAATTTTTGATGTACTCTCTGTCGAAAATTCTGTAGCCAGCCGAACCAGTATTGGCGGTACTTCGCAACTAAGAGTCAAAGAGGAAATCGCTAAAGCAAAGAAATATTTAAGGTAAATAAGGAGCACCTTTGGATTTTGGCAAAGAAAGTTTTGATGCTGATTTTGGGGTGATAAAAGAATTTTTTTTCTTTCCTAACTCCAAACACAGATCTTCCATTCTTCTCAGGCTTTAAATCAATCTTTCTAGCGTATTTTAGCTAATGGTGATGCGAAATCTTAGATCAAAACCACAACTCGATCCTGGCAATATTGCGACCTTTTTGACCTTAATGAGTAACTCAGAAAAATCGACGTCTCTTCTTAATGAATTAAAATCTCCAGGAGCATTTAGAACGCTAAGTCCTGTAATTTTAATGATGCATTACAAACCGACTTTTGGAACGGCTACTAATCAGCAAAAACCGTCACCCAATTTAGAATCGAGTCCATCAATAAATTCATTAATTTGTTGTGGATTTGTTACAAATCCCCAAACCAATCCAGTTAATTTTCTCTAAATTTCCTAATTATTTTATTGCCACTAAAGCCTTGCAAAACCAGATTTGGCAGGCCTTTTCAGCTCTTTTGGATTGTGACTTATGTCCCCAGTCTTCTTCAAACTAATGACACTAGGTATACAGATTAGATTTAAATTTTCGTCGGTCGAGCGAAGTCGAGACCTAGTTAAGTTTGCACCCAATTCTAAAGATCTCGACTTCGCTCTACCGAGAAAAAAGACTATCGGTGGTAAACATCAATATTCCCAAATCGCGTAAACTCAGCATCGAAAAATAAATCAATCGTCCCCACTGGGCCGTTACGCTGTTTTGCAATAATTACTTCGGTCCGATGCGCAACTTCTTGCATGCGCGTTTTCCATTCGTTGAATTTTTCTACTTCACTTTCCGGCGGACGTTTGCGCTCTAAATAATAACCATCGCGATAGATGAAGGCGACGACGTCAGAATCTTGCTCGATCGCCCCTGATTCACGTAAATCTGAAAGTTGCGGGCGCTTATCTTCACGTTGCTCAACCGCACGCGAAAGTTGTGAAAGAGCAATCACCGGAATGTTAAATTCTTTCGCAAGCGCTTTCATGCCTTGCGTAATTTCAGAAACTTCCTGCACGCGATTTTCGCTTGCACGAGTCGAAACACCGCGCACAAGTTGCAAGTAATCAATCACCAATAAAGCGAGATTATGTTTGCGAACCATCCTACGGGCTCTCGTGCGAATTGCGGCGATTGAAAGAGCCGGCGTGTCGTCGATAAAAAATGGTAATTTGGAAATTTCTGCTGAACGCGTTGCGATCACTTCCCACTCATGTTCGTTGATTTGACCATTTCTAAATTTCGTCGCGTTAATGCTGCACTCGGTTGAAAGCACCCGTGCCGCAACTTGATCGGCCGACATTTCCAGCGAGAAAAATCCCACCGCTCTTTTATCTTTTTGCTCAACCGCGTCTTTGTTCATTATTTTACAAGCATTAAGCGCAACCTGAATTCCCAAACTCGATTTACCCATTGAAGGACGACCAGCAAGAATAATTAAATCAGACTGCTGCATGCCGCCAAGAATTTTATCGAGATCAGCAAGACCACTCGAAATGCCGCTAATGTGACTGTCGCGTTGACGAGCAATTAAAGTTTTATTAAGGGTTTCAGTAAGTGAAGTGGAGATGCTGCGAAAATCACTGCGCCCATTTCCGTGTTCAGAAAGTTTGAACAAAGTGGCTTCCGCTAATTCAATCTGATCTGTTGCCGTAGTTTTTTCTTCATTACCGTAAACGCGATTAACGATATCTTCGCCAACCATTGCCAGCTCTCGCTTCAAAGCTAAATCATGAATAACGCGACCATAATTGGCGATGTCGATAATTGAAGAAGCGGCAGAAAGAAGAGTTCCTAAATAAAGCGCTCCGCCAATTGATTTAATTGTAGGATCAGATTCAAAAAATTGCTTAAGCGTAACTTGGTTGGCAATGATTTCGACCTTGTCGACGTGATGCAAAATCTGCGCAAAAATCTTCTGATGCGCCGGCTCATAAAAATGCTCCACACGCAAAAATTCTGAGACACGATTTAGATATTCATTGTTAAGAATAATCGTCCCAAGCGTTGCCTGCTCTGCTTCGATGTTAAATAGTTCTTTGCGAGTTTCTTTTTCCATTTTGGTAATTCTTTAAATCATGTTAGCGCCAGAAGGGGGCGCCATTAAGGGCGGCAGTACGGGTCCAGTACGGGTTCCCAGTAAGGGTCGAGTACGGGGCTCCAGTAAGGCGCTTCAGTACCGAGCTCCAGTACGGGACGACAATTTGAAGCAATATTTGAGAACAACCTAAGCTCCAGATATTCAATTTGAACGGGAATTTTTTAACAATTTCCAAGACACCCCACCCTCACCCCCTTTTTTTTAATCCTTGAATTACACAACAATTCGAGGATTCATAAACAATAAAAAGTCTAAGTTCGCACGCTCACTCCCCACGTCATCCCTGCGCAAGCAGGGATCCATTGAATTACACAACAATTCGAGGATTCATAAACAATAAAAATCTAAGTTCACACACTAACTCCCCACGTCATCCCCGCGCAGGCGGGGATCCAGGAGAACTCGCCTTACTCTCTTTATTAGTAACCGTCTTCTTAGCTTTCTTGATACGGATTCTAATATCTCTTCTCAGCGCGCCTGACATCTTGGCTTTAAATTCTCTTCCATCTCCAGTGGAGACATAAAAACCAATAAAAAACCGACTAAAAAATCCAAACTGATCTAACCCTTTCTTTAAAGATTCGAGATCGCTCACAAAGAAAATCTCAGAATGATTTGGTTCAATTTTAACTGGATAATTTTTTTGCGGAACCAAGCTTTGATTGTTATGCTTTGAGTCCATGGTACCAACCACCAAAAGCTTTTTAGAAAAAGGCTTTTTTATATAACAAAGCTGATAGGGAATACTAACGCTCATTAAACCAACATTAGATATATGCACCGTCACATACTCAACAGTGTTTTCAACATCAGTGTATAACGCATCGCTAATCATTACGCCATTTTTCTGATCCATCACTCTCTTGCCGACACCAGCCACAATCTTTGATCTGTGTTGATTGGATGACAGCCAAAGAGAAATAATGACGGCAAGCATTGTTCCTATTGCTGCCATTGCAGAAAAGGTGTACTGATAATCTTTAAAAAAATCTTCCATAGTCATTACATTTTCTAAATTTTTCTTGGTTCAATCTGGCCTGAATTCTAATTGTGGCAAATTCGCCGTAATTAAAATTTGGGCTGTAGTGGATGCGGGAAGTCTTCCTGGATCCCCGCCTTCGCGGGGATGACGTTTGGAGTTTGTGCTCAAAAAAAATTGTTACCTTTCAGCTTTCCTTGCTAAAGGAATGACGTTTGGGGTTTGTGCTCAAAAAAACTTGTCAGCTTTTAGCTTTTCGTACTAAAGAATAATTTCATTAGGCCTGCCATTTTTCCCTTTGAAATATAAGTGACCAGAGGGTGGGTATTTTTTTTCCTGCATTTTTCACGTCGGTCGAGCGGAGTCGAGACCTCTCGAATAAAACTCCAGAAGTCTCGACAATAAAACTCCAAAGGTCTCGACTTCGCTCGACCGACGGAAAATCTATTCCACCGTAACCGACTTCGCCAAATTCCTGGGCTGATCAACATCATTGCCTTTGAAAAGCGCGACGTAGTAAGCAAGAAGCTGGGTTGAAACCACTGGAAGTAAGGCTTCTTGGATGATTCCGGAAATGTCAGGAATGACCAATTTTTCCTTCGCCATTTTGCCGAATTGTTCG
>CAMBES010000039.1 GCA_945865855.1 Rhizobium sp. Q54
GAAGAATCGGAAACCATCATCATCTGCGACGGGTCGAACTCTGGCGAAGTCTTCACCGGCTTTCGCGGAATCCTTTCCTCGACGATGGGGAAAATAGCCAAGAAAGCCGAGATTGATGACGACTACCTCCGCGCATTTCTGGCTTCCACTTTTGATGTCTTCAACGGAGCGAAAACTGGCGCTGCAATTCCACACCTCGATAAAGAGGCCATGTATCAGCTCCAGTTCCCTTTCCCCCCGCTGGCCGAACAGCAGCGGATCGTCGGGCTGCTGGACGAAGCGTTTGCGGGCATCGCCACCGCCAAAGCCAACGCTGAAAAGAACCTCCAAAACGCCCGAGCCCTCTTCGAAAGCCACCTCCAATCCGTCTTCACCCAGCGCGGCCCAGGGTGGGTGGAGAAGCGACTCGTTGAGGTCTCGCTAGAATTTGGACGCGGCAAGTCCAAGCACCGCCCTCGCAATGAGCCGAAACTTTACGATGGCCCATATCCGTTCATTCAAACCGGCGACATCAGTAACGCAGACCACTGGCTGACCGATTACACCCAGACCTATAGCGAGCTTGGGCTATCGCAAAGTCGATTGTGGCCGAAGGGAACTATCTGCATTGCAATCGTGGGAGCGACCGTCGGTGAGACTGCAATCCTCGACTTTGAATCCTGCTTTCCAGACAGCGTCATCGGAATCGTCGTCAACGCCCAGTTCGCCGATAACGAGTATGTCGAATTTCTGCTCCAGTCCTTCAAATCGCTGCTGAAGGAGAAGGGCAAAGGCACTGCACGGGACAACATCAACCTCGGGACATTCGAGAACCAAATGTTTCCGTTCCCGTCTCTGAAACGGCAGAAGGAAATCGTGGCCACACTCAATTCCCTCCGCGAAGAAACCCAAAGCCTAGCCCACATCTTTGAGCGGAAACTCACCACGCTTACAGCATTGAAGAAGTCCCTCCTCCACCAAGCCTTCACCGGTCAACTTTAAACCCAATTATCCAAAGAAAAAAATGTCAAACAAACCCGTGAAAAAAAAGAAACCTCAAATCGCCCTAAACAATTTTGTTCGCTCATCAGCGGCGGAATATCTGACCTTTATTGCCGCTAGTGGTGAAGGTGGGGTTGAGGCAATTTATGCCGATGAAAATGTTTGGCTCACGCAAAAAATGATGGGGCTGCTTTATGGCATTGAAACTCAGACCATCAACTATCACTTAAAAAAGATTTTTTCTGACAGCGAACTGGAAGAAAATTCAGTTATTCGAAATTTTCGAATAACTGCTGCCGACGGTAAGAGTTACAACACTCAGCATTACAACCTAGCTGCAATCATTGCCGTGGGTTACAAAGTTAGCTCTGAGCGTGCTGTTCAGTTTCGCAAATGGGCAACCAACATTGTTGAATCCTTTGCGATCAAGGGTTACGCGATGGATGACGAGCGATTGAAGAATGACGGATCAGTCCTTACAAAAAAATATTTTGAAGAGCAGTTGCAGCGTGTTCGGGAAATACGTCTCTCGGAACGCAAGTTTTACCAAAAGATCACCGATATTTATTCTACTTCAATTGACTACGATGTTACGGCGCAGGCAACCAAGAGATTTTTTGCCACCGTGCAAAACAAGTTGCACTGGGCTATTCATGGTCAAACGGCAGCAGAAGTAATTTGCGACCGCGCCAACGCTGAGAAGCCAAACATGGGACTAACTTCGTGGCAGGATGCACCTAGCGGAAAGGTTCAAAAATTTGATGTTGTCATTGCCAAGAATTATCTAACAGAGGGTGAAATGGAGCAGCTGCAACGTTTAGTTTCAGCCTATCTCGAAATGGCTGAAGACATGGCGCTGCGACAAATTCCAATGACAATGCAAGACTGGGAAATTCGCCTGAACCGTTTCATCGAAGTAACAGAACGAGTGGTTTTGAACGATGCTGGAAAAGTTACGGCGGAAATCGCTAAAGCGTTTGCAGAAAGTGAATTTGAGAAATACCGGATCATGCAAGATCGGTTGTTCGAATCAGACTTTGATCGTCACATCAAGAAAATTAACCTCTCCGAGGCCGACTCAAAACAAACAAAATAAATTAAGTAACCAAACGATTATGAGAAGCTACTACCGCATCATGCTTGGCAAGAAAAGTGTTTATTCCGAAGAATGTTTTGCTGGCAATTTTATTGGCACAGATTTTGGAATTAACCAAGACTTAACAAATAAACTGCCAGAAGAATGGCGGGCTTTTAACAAAAAATTTATTCCAGTCTTTCTCGCTTCGCACCCAGACAAAACGAAGATTGGCGCAGGATTAGCTTGTGGCTCGGTTTGGGTAGTGTCTAAAGGTCTTAAAAAGACTGACATCGTGCTTTGTCCTGATGGCGCAGGTAGGTATCGCGTCGGTGAAGTTAGTGGCGATTATTACTACGAATCTGGTAAGATTTTGTGCCACCGGCGGCCAGTTACATGGCTAAATGTAATCATCGAACGAACAGCGATGAGTGAAGCGCTAAAAAACTCTAGCGGATCAATTGGCACTTCCAGCAACATCACCAAACATGCTAATGAGATTGAAAAGCTTCTTGGAGGGTCATCAGCACCAAAACTTATTTCGACAGATTTATCCATTGAAGACCCATCTTCGTTTGCCCTAGAAGAACATTTGGAAGAATTTCTAATTAAAAACTGGTCACACACTGAATTAGGGAAAGATTACGATATTTACGAAGAGGATGGCGAAAAGGCTCAACAATATCAAACCGATACTGGCCCACTAGACATTCTTGCCATCAGCAAAGACAAAAAGCGCTTACTAGTTATAGAATTGAAGAAAGGGCGAGCTAGTGATGCAGTGGTCGGTCAAACACTTCGTTACATGAGTTTTGTGCAAGATGAACTAGCTGAAAATGGGCAAGTAGTGCTTGGTGTAATCATTGCTCATGAGGATGATAAAAGGATCAGGCGCGCTTTGACGATGACGCCAAACATTACTTTTTATCGTTATCAAGTGAGTTTCAAACTGATGCTGACGTGACGGCGTAAATAAAAACAAATCTTCAACAAAAGCAAAAACCATGAACGAAGCAGAAACTAGAGCAGAACATATTGATCCGGCGCTTGCGGCAGCTGGTTGGGGCGTTGTTACGGAAAGTCGTATTCGTCGGGAATTTTCTATTGTGCCGGGGCGAATAGAGGGTCGGGGCAAGCGTGGCAAGTCGCTTACAGCGGATTATGTGTTGGAATATCGCGGCATTAAACTTGCTGTTATTGAGGCCAAAAGTTGGAACGAAGAAGTTACTGAAGGTGTGGCACAGGCCAAGAATTATGCGGACAAATTGGCTATTCGATTTGCTTATTCAACCAACGGAAAAGGCATTTACGCTATTGATGCGAAGACGGGCAAAGAAAGTGAGCAACTAAAATATCCTACTCCTGACGAGCTTTGGACAAAAACTTTTGCCGAAGAAAATGCCAAGGAGAAAATTTGGCGCGATCGTTTTGCAGCAGTGCAATTTTCTGACAAAAGTGGAAGTTGGGCGATTCGGTTTTATCAAGAATTGGCGGTTAACCGTGTGCTTGAAGCTATTGCTGCAAATAAAAATCGAATCTTGCTAACCCTTGCAACAGGCACTGGCAAGACCTCGATTGCCTTTCAAATTATTTGGAAATTGTTTCAAAGTCGTTGGAATTTGAGTAATGAGCCATCGCGCCGTCCGCGCGTTTTATTTCTTGCAGATCGCAACATTTTGGCAACTCAAGCGCGTAACGATTTTACTTCCTTTGCTGCATTTGAAGACAATGCGTTAGAGCGAATTTCTCCCGACGAGATTAAGAAAAAAGGTCGCGTGCCAACAAATGCGAGCATCTTCTTCACAATCTTTCAAACCTTCATGAGCGGGCCGCTGAAAGATGGTCAGCCTTCGCCTTACTTCGGAGATTATCCAAAAGATTTTTTTGATCTTATTGTCATTGATGAGTGCCATCGCGGCGGCGCAAATGATGAAGGCAATTGGCGGGCGATTCTTGATTATTTCTCACCAGCGGTGCAACTCGGTCTTACCGCTACTCCAAAGCGCAAAGACAATGTGGACACCTACGCTTATTTCGGAGAACCGGTTTATGTCTACTCGCTCAAGGAAGGAATTAACGACGGATTTTTAACACCATTTCGAGTTAGACAAATTTCAACGACGCTTGATGAGTATGTTTTTACTCCAGATGACACGGTGGTTGATGGCGAAATTGAAGTGGGCAAGCTCTACGAAGAAAAGGATTTCAACGCAACTATTGAGATCAAAGAGCGCGAGGCTTATCGCGTGAAATTATTCATGGAGCAAATAAATCAGAATGAAAAAACTTTGGTATTCTGTGCCAATCAAAACCATGCACTACTGGTGCGCGACCTCATTAACCAAATTAAAACCAGCAAGGATCCTGGATATTGCCAACGCGTTACGGCCGACGATGGTAAACTTGGCGATCAACATCTTCGCGATTTTCAAGATAATGATCTGACAATTCCAACAATCTTGACCACTTCACAGAAGCTCTCCACCGGTGTGGATGCGCGTAATATTCGTAACATTGTTTTGCTTCGCCCGGTAACCAACATGATTGAGTTCAAGCAAATCATCGGCCGTGGCACGCGACTCTTCGATAATAAAGATTATTTTACGATTTATGATTTTGTAAAAGCTCACCATCGCTTCAGCGACAATGATTGGGACGGCGATCCGATTGAGCCAGAAATTTGCTCGAAATGCGGCACTCAGCCGTGTATTTGCGAAATAAAATTACCGAAACCCTGTGCATTGTGCGATAAGAGTCCGTGTGAATGCGCGAAAGAACCTTGTTCAAAATGCGCTCAGCTTCCGTGTATTTGTAGAAAAAAAATAAAAGTGAAACTTGCCGACAATAAAGAGCGCACGATTCAAAGCATGAGTGTGACTAGCTTCTGGCATCCAGATGGTACGCCGATGTCTTCACAGCAATTTATGGAAACACTTTTCGGTAAATTGCCCGAATTCTTTAAAAATGAGGAAGAGTTGCGCGAACTTTGGAGCCAGCCAGATACTCGCGCTAAACTGTTACAAGGATTGGCAGAAAAAGGGTTTGGGCGAGATCAATTGGAGGAAATGCAAAAAGTTATTAATGCTGAAAAAAGTGATTTGTTTGACGTGTTAGCTCATGTTGCTTACGCCTTACCAGCCTTAAGTCGTAAGGATCGCGCCACTAATGCGAAGGTGGAAATTGCCAATCACTTCAACAGCAAACAGCGGGAATTTCTTAATTTCGTGTTAGAGCATTACACTCAAACTGGGGTTGAAGAATTAGAAAAGGAGAAGCTTACGCCATTACTTCGCATTAGATATGGAGCCATTAATGACGCCACTTCTGACCTAGGAAGTCCGGCGGAAATTCGTTTAATTTTTAGTAATTTTCAAAGGTATTTATATCAGCCGGAATCTAGCGGTTTGCGACTCTAAAAAATATCTTTTGTTCAAAGATGAGTGTCGATGCTCAAAAAAACTGGGCAATGCTGGCGTAAAATAACCCTTGTTGATCCAGTCAAATCAAGGTTCCGGGAAATAAACTCCAAGGAAAAACCCTGAACTCATCTTAGATCAACATCTATTTAGCAGAACTTACTCGTCTCAGATGAATGCTTTAAAAAATATCGTAATAAGGGTGATCAGAAAATTACCGTTGAGCACATTAGCGTTAATGACGGTGAAAAGCTTTTTATTGGAACGCAGCTAATCTCAAGATCAATAATGACCTAAAGGAACTGATAAACTGAGAGCTGAAGAAATGAAAATAAGGCTAAAACCTTGTGTGTCTTGGTTGCGGGGGAAGGATTTGAACCTCCGACCTTCAGGTTATGAGCCTGACAAGCTACCGTGCTGCTCTACCCCGCGCCAAGAAAAGTGAAACTTAAGATCTGCATCAAGAGGTGGCGCAACCTAGAGATGGGTTATCTAAATGACAAGTGGTTAACTTGAGAAAGATTGCGCGATACCTTGGATTGGATCTTCGCCTTCGCGGGGATGGTGCTGTAAGTAATTTAATCACTAGCCTCGCCCTTCCCCGCAGGCAAAATCCAGAGTGAAATTACTCTATGATTTCAGAAGCAGCGAAGAAGAAAGCGATTTCATTCTTAGCATTTTCTAAACTGTCAGAACCGTGAACTGAGTTGGCTTCGATTGAAAGAGCGAACTCTTTGCGGATCGTTCCAGCATCAGCATTTGCAGGGTTTGTTGCACCCATGATTTCGCGGTTTTTGGCAACAGCGTTTTCACCCTTTAGAACTTGAACTACAACTGGGCCAGAAGTTATCGACTTCAATAGATCAGCGTAGAATGGGCGTTCACGGTGTACGGCGTAAAATTCACCAGCATTTTTTTCAGAAAGCTGAACTCTTTTTTGAGCAACAATTTTTAATCCAGCATCTTCAAATTTTGTGTTAATTTTTCCGGTAAGGTTTCTTTGGGTCGCATCTGGTTTAAGGATCGACAATGTCATTTCGGTAGCCATTTTCTGTAGAAAATTAAAGTTAAAAAAGGGCGCGCAAACTAGGAATTAGCTCTTATTTTCGCAATCATCCAATTCTTAATTATTAATAATGAATTCAGTAACTCTCAGTAATTCAGCGCTAGAGCGCATCAGCGAGATTCAATCGAAAGAAAATAATCACGAAAAATTTTTGCGTGTTTCTATTTCTGGCGGCGGATGTAGCGGCTTTCAATACATCTTCGAGCTAGATGATAAAAGGCGCGAAGATGATTTAGAAATTGAAAAAAATATTGCCGTAACCGACGAAACCTCCCTGCCCTTTTTAAATGGCGCAGAAATTGACTTCGTTAAGGAGCTCGGCGCATCTTATTTCAAAGTTAATAATCCCAACGCCAAAGCCAGTTGCGGTTGCGGCTCTTCATTCTCAGTTTAAAATGTCTTTCCAAAAAATTATTCTCGATCTGCAAAATTTCTGGGCGGAGCAAGGTTGTGCAATCTTACAGCCCGTTGATATTGAAGTTGGTGCTGGCACGCTTCACCCAGCAACGGTTTTACGTGCACTTGGCAAAAAACCGTGGAAGGTTGCTTATGCGCAACCAAGTCGCAGACCTACAGACGCAAGATATGCACAAAATCCTAATCGACTTAGTCACTATTACCAATTTCAAGTTTTGCTAAAACCAGCACCAAAAAATATTAAAGATCTTTACCTGCAGAGCCTTAATTTAATTGGTCTTAACACTAAAAATAATGATATTCGTTTTGTTGAAGATGATTGGGAAAATCCTTCTGTCGGCGCATCAGGACTAGGTTGGGAAGTTTGGTTTAACGGAATGGAGATCTCACAATTCACTTACATGCAACAAGTTGGCGGCATTGAATGCGAAATAATTCCCGGCGAAATTACTTACGGCTTAGAGCGAATCGCCATGCATGTTCAGGAAGTTGACAGCATTTTTGACATTAACTGGAACGGCAAAACAGGAGAAGAAAAAATTACTTACGGCGATGTTTTCAAACAAAGCGAAATTGAAAACTCTGCTTTCATTTTAGAACATTCAAACATCGCGGCCTTGTTTAAAAATTTTACCGAAAGCAAAGAGCTGTCACAAATTTTAGCAGAAAAAAATCTGCCCATCCCGGCCTACGAGCAAGCACTCAAAGCTAGTCACATTTTAAATTTACTCGACGCACGCGGAGCAGTTTCGGTTACTGAGCGCACCTCTTACATTGGCCAAATTCGCGGCTTGGTGAAAGCGGCGTGTGAATTAGTAGTTAAAGATCAGCCTCAGGCGCCATCTGTAAAAAGTTAGATATTTGCGCCAACTAAAAATCTTTAGAATTAGCCAACCAAAATAGCGATTTTTGCTGCTTAAGCATTTATGCTGAGAGAGCTCAAAGAGTTTTTGGTCTAGTTATTTAAAATTTTTTTGAACTCTTCCAGCTTCACATCCTTCTGAATAAAGGCGTCACCAATTTTTTTTAGTAAGATAAAAGTAAGATTTTTGTTCTCATTTTTTTTGTCTTTGGCGAGATGAGAGATGAGATTTTCTTCATTCCAATTTTTACGGATTTCTTTTGGATCAGTTACAAAGCCAAAGTTTTCTAGGTGTTGTGCAATTCTTTCAAAATCATCTTTAGAAATTAATCCAAAATTTTGCGACATTTTTGCAGCCATTTTCATGCCCATTGCCACCGCTTCGCCGTGCAATATTTCGTTAGAATATCCGGTTTCAGTTTCAAAGACGTGACCAAAAGTGTGGCCGAAATTTAACAACATTCTTTCGCCGGACTCATACTCGTCGCGCCCAACTATTTCAACCTTCAACTCGCAAGAGCGGGTAATAATTTTTTCTAAAAATTCGACGTCGTGAGTAAAAATTTTTGGATAATTTTTTTCCAAAAATGTGAAGAAATTTTTATCACGAATTAGACCGTATTTTAATACTTCAGCGTAACCAGATCTTAGTTCGCGTTTGGGCAAAGTTTTCAAAAACTCTAAATCGCAGAGTACTAATTTTGGCTGGTAGAAGCTGCCGATTAAATTTTTTCCGGCCTTTGAATTAATTGCCGTTTTGCCTCCGACCGAGCTATCTACTGCGGCGAGAAGGGTTGTGGGAATTTGAATGAAATCGATTCCGCGCAATAAAATTGACGCAACAAATCCGGCTAAATCGCCAACTACACCGCCGCCGAAAGCGACGATTAGTGATTTGCGATCAATGCCTTTGGTTAAAATTTCTTCGCAGATTTTTTCAAAAAATAAAAATGATTTCGTGTTTTCACCAGCGGGAACTATGATCGTTTCTGATTCTGACAATGTAGTTTGCAGCCTTGCCAAATGTAACTTGGCAACGTTTTCATCAGTGATAATAAAAATTTTGCTGTAACTTTTTTGCGCTAAAAACTGCGTAAGATTTTCAAGAGAATTTTGCGCGATGACGATGTCGTAACTTCTGTCGCCGAGCTCAACTTTAATTTTCTTCATTTCTGTAATTCCTTAATTTTGCTGATGATTTTATTGATTAAAACTTCGCGATTTGAGTTTGCAGTTTCAAATTTCAAATCTGCTTTTGCGTATATGGGGTAACGCTTCTTGGCCAATTCTTCTAACACCAATCTTTTATTTTTATTCTGCAAAAGAGGGCGGTTATTTTTATTGCCGATGCGACGTAAGATTTCTTGAATTGGCGCATCCAACCAAATTGTGATCGCTTTTTCTTTCAAAATTTCACGCGTTTTTTCGCTCACGAAGCCTCCGCCACCGATGGATAAAACGATTTCTTCGTCGCGTAATGCAATTTCCTTAATAATTTTTTCTTCAAGTGAGCGAAAATATTCTTCGCCATTTTGTGCAAAAATTTCTGGAATGGTTTTGCGCTCGCGATCTTCTATTTCATAATCTGAATCGATAAAATAGTGACCGAGTTTTTTTGACAATTTTGTGCCAACGGTTGTCTTGCCGACTCCCATTAATCCAACTATCGCAATTATTTTTCTCACAACTTCTTGAAAAAGATTTTAGCCGACTTAGATCGCCGGTCTTCCTAATTAACAATTTCAAGAGGTCTCAATGGATTTCAACAGTAAAACTTCTTTTGCTTCTGCAGCAGGAAGAACTTCAACTTATGACGCTTCATTGCGTGCTTACATGGTAAAAGTTTACAACTTTATGGCCATTGCTTTGGGTCTTTCTGGCGTCACTGCATTTTTAGTTTCGAGCTCACCAGCTTTGATGCAGTTATTTTTCGGATCACCTTTGGCTTTCGTTGTAATGCTCGCTCCACTTGGTTTCGTAATATTTTTTGCTCACAGGCTGAACAAAATTTCAGTTGCAAAAGCGCAAACATATCTCTGGATTTATTCTGGCTTGATGGGCTTGTCTCTCTCTACGATCTTCGTGGCTTACACCGGAACTAGCGTTGCTCGCATCTTCTTCATCACTGCCTCGGTTTTTGGCTCGATGAGTCTTTACGGTTACACTACTAAAAAAGATTTAACCGGCATGGGATCATTCCTAATGATGGGATTGATTGGTCTAATCATCGCTTCCTTGGTGAACATATTCTTGAAGAGCTCAGCAATGCAATTTGCTCTTTCAGTAATCGGAACTTTTCTCTTCATTGGACTAACCGCTTACGACACCCAACGCATCAAACAAACCTACTACCAATTCGCCGGTAATAGCGAAATGGTTGGCAAGGCCGCAGTAATGGGAGCATTAAACCTCTACATGGACTTCATCAACTTGTTCATCATGTTGTTGCAACTATTCGGCGACAGAAAATAATATTTTTTAAATCAGAAAATAGAGCTGAAGCTAAACTTTCAGCTCTATTTTTTTGTCTATTCTGTCTGGGGTTGATTTACTAGAATCACTTCATAGGTTGCACTCCCTTCAAGTTTTTTCATATTCACTGGTAGCTCAGTGGTAGAGCAAGTGACTGTTAATCACTTGGTCGGAGGTTCGAATCCTTCCCAGGGAGCCACTCAACACGAGTGCTCAAATTCACCATCATGTCGAATGGCTGGCGCAGCGTATATTCTAGCTTCGCACCCCTTAGAGAAAGGTTCGAAAATACGAAAGCAATCAATTCTCTCTTTTCAGTAGTTTTCGAACTTTCAAATAATTCACTCGCTTTACTAGCTAAATTAAAAGCCGTTACAACCGCATCTTTAAAGTCACCATCTGCGTTTTCGTGCAATTCTTGCTCTGTTTTAACTTTCGCTAATTGTTTTTCTAAATCCTCTTTCTTGCTGTGATATTCTTCTTTGTTTATCACTCTTTCTAAATGCAGGTCTAGCAATCTGTTAATTTTGTCTTTGATTGAATCTTTGTCTTTTCTAAGCGAGATAAGCTTTTGTGCGTGATATTGCTTTTCTGCTTCGTGTGATTGTTGTAAATAGCTGGTTATCTCATCAAGCATGCTTTTTGGCACAGAGATTGATTTAAAAACATCTGAAACCTGTTTTAAAATCTGATCTTCTGGCACATAGGTTTTCTTACTTGTGTCCTCTGGATTCCAAGTAACAAGATAAGTGTTTTTATTTTTTTTAGCTTCTTTGCGATCTGATGACACAGTTCTGCCAGTTACAGCGCACTTAATTAAACTTCTAAAAACAAAATCCTTTCCTGAGGTTTGAATTGCTTGGATTCTATTATTTGCCGCCGACCTTTCCAAACCAACCTCTTGGCATTTATCAAATAATGCTTTGCTGATTAGTTGTTGGTA
>CAMBES010000040.1 GCA_945865855.1 Rhizobium sp. Q54
TTTCTGTCGGCAATTGCTTGCTTGATTGCGCCGATTGCTTTGGCCGGATTCAAGCCTTTTGGACAAGTATTGGCGCAATTCATAATCGTGTGGCAGCGGTAAAGTTTGAAAGGATCTTCAAGCTCATCAAGACGCTCTGCTGTTGCTTCATCGCGTGAATCGACAATCCATCTTTGCGCCTGCAATAAAGTTGCAGGTCCTAAATATTTATCGCCATTCCACCAGTAACTTGGGCAAGAAGTTGAGCAACAAGCGCACATGATGCATTCGTAAAGCCCATCTAATTTTTCGCGATCTTCCGGTGATTGTAATCTTTCTTTGCCTGGATTTATTGGCGTTTCGGCCTGCAACCAAGGTTTGATTGATTTATATTGTTCGTAGAAATGGGTCATGTCAGGCACAAGATCTTTGATCACTGGCATGTGCGGTAATGGGTAAACTTTTACATCAGCACTTTTGCAATCAGAGATGGGTTTGATGCAAGCTAGGGTATTGGTGCCGTCGATGTTCATTGCGCAAGATCCGCAAATTCCTTCGCGACAAGAACGGCGGAAAGTTACCGAAGAATCATGCTCAGATTTAATTTTGATTAGGGCATCAAGAACCATTGGCCCGCAATCATCCATGTCGATTTCGAACTTGTCGATGTGAGGATTTTTCTTTTCAGCATCTTCTGGGTTGTAACGGTAAATATCAAAAACGCGCACATTTTTTGCGCCCTCTTTCGCCTTAAAAAGTTTTCCAGCTTTTTTGTCGATTTGTGAATTTTTTGGGAGAGTAAATTCGGCCATTTTTTAATGAATTTTGCATTTCAGTTGTTCGATTTTTCGGACAATTGAGTGCCATTTTTGTCGCTTGTTTAATTTTGTAATCCCCGCGAAGGCGGGGATGACGAACTAAAGTTTGGTGTTTTTTAATAGACTCGTTTTTTTGGAGGAAAGGCTTGAACGTCGTTGCTCATTGGTTTTAAGACCACTTCGCGGAAGTCGATTTTGGTATTTCCTTTTTCGTCGCACCACATGATTGAGTGTTTCATCCAGTTTACGTCGTCACGATCTTTGTAATCTTCGCGAGAGTGAGCGCCGCGGCTTTCTTTACGATGCAAAGCGCTACTGATTGTAACGAGAGCTTGTGAACGCAAATTGTCGAGCTCAAGCGCTTCAACTAAATCACTGTTCCAAACCATGCCACGATCTTCGATTTTTAGGTCAGAGAAGCTGGCAAAAATTTCCTGCATTTTATTTTCGCCTTCAGAAAGAGCTTTCTCAGTTCTAAAAACTGCGGCATAAGATTGCATGCAATGCTGCATTTCACCTCTGATTTTTGCGGTTGAAGATTTTCCGTTGGCATTTCTGATTTTGTCGAAACGAGCGAGAGATTCTTCACCGGCATTTGGTGCAAATTCAGCTTGAGCAGAGCCTGGTTTAATAAGTTCTGCAGCGCGAATTGCGGCAGCACGGCCGAAGACAACTAGATCAAGCAAAGAATTTGAGCCCAAGCGATTTGCGCCGTGAACAGAAACGCAAGCTGCTTCACCAATTGCCATCAAGCCTGGAACGGTTTCCATGGTTTTTGCATCTGTCGCGCTACGTGTCGACTGGCCACTTTTCACCGTTAAAACTTCTGCCTTAAAATTCGTCGGAATGCCGCCCATGTTGTAGTGAACGGTTGGCAGAATTGGGATTGGTTGTTTGGTTACATCGACTCCAGCAAAAATTTTTGCAGTTTCAGAAATGCCCGGAAGCCTTTCGTGAAGAACCTTTGGATCAAGGTGATTCAAGTGTAAATACATGTGATCTTTTTTCGGACCGACTCCGCGACCAGCTAAAATTTCCATGGTGATTGCGCGCGAGACCACGTCACGACTGGCCAAATCTTTGGCACTCGGAGCGTAGCGTTCCATGAATCTTTCGCCTTCGGAGTTAACTAAATAGCCACCTTCGCCGCGTGCGCCTTCAGTGATTAAAGAGCCTGAGCCGTAAATTCCGGTTGGGTGAAATTGAACAAATTCCATATCTTGAAGAGGAAGGCCGGCACGCAGAACCATGCCATTGCCATCTCCTGTGCAGGTGTGAGCGGAAGTGGCCGAGAAATAAGCGCGTCCGTAGCCTCCTGTTGCCATGATCACGATTTGTGATTTGAAGCGATGAATTGTGCCATCAACCAAAGAAACAGCAGTGATGCCGCGGCAAATGCCGTTTTCCATGATTAAATCGAGGGCAAAATATTCGACAAAAAATTGCGCGTCGTGTTTGAGAGATTGTTGATAAAGTGTGTGAAGAATTGCATGACCTGTGCGATCTGCTGCTGCGCAAGTTCTTTGCGCCGGGCCGCCTTCGCCGAATTCTTTGGTCATTCCACCGAAAGGACGTTGGTAAATTTTCCCCTCTTTGGTGCGTGAAAAAGGCACGCCGTAATGTTCTAATTCGATGATTGCATCAGGTGCTTCACGACACATATATTCAATCGCATCTTGGTCGCCAAGCCAGTCAGAACCTTTGACGGTGTCATACATGTGCCAGCGCCAGTCATCTTCGCCCATATTTCCAAGAGCCGCAGAAATTCCGCCTTGCGCGGCAACTGTGTGCGAGCGAGTTGGGAAAACTTTTGTGACACAGGCTGTTGATAAACCTTTCTGCGCCATGCCGAAAGTTGCACGTAGACCAGCACCGCCGGCGCCAACAACCACAACATCGAACTCGTGATCAGTTACTGAATAATTTCCGATTTTTTTTTCTGACATTTTTTATCCGATTAGATGAAGTCTTAAGATTGCAACCACTCCCGCAACCGCAGTTACGATTGAAATGAAATGCACCAAAATTATGTAGAAATGCATTTTGGTTTTATTTGGAACGTAATCTTCGATGATCACGCGCATGCCAAGTGAGCCGTGATAGAGCGACACCGAGATAAATAAAATTCCGGCAATGGCATTTAATGGGTAAGCAAAAAATACGGGTAAATATTCTTGCGGATCTTCCGAAATTTGAATGAGCGAAAAAGCAATCCAGATTACTAATGGAATCAGCGCAACTGCCGTTACTCTTTGAATTAACCAGTGATGCGCACCAGTTTTTGTTGAAGAAGAAATTTTGATTTTCGACATTTTAGAAAAATTTTAAGTAAGCCACCGCAGCAATGGTAGCAAAGGTTAAAGCCAAAGCAGAAAGCAAAACCAAGTAACCGTTTCTTTTTGCATCTTTTAATTCGAAACCTTTGCCGATGTCCCAGAATAGATGGCGGATACCGTTGCAAAGATGGTAATAAAGCGAGAAAGCGATGAAGATTAAAGCGAGAGAAAAAATATTTGCGAAGATTGTGTTCATCGGGCAATCGCAGGTTTCTGCTGAGTCGGCGACGTTAACTTGGTAGGCGTAGTAGGTTAAATACCAGGCCAGAACCAAAACAGAAAAGTGAAGTGCAACGCCAGTTACGCGATGTAAAATTGAAGTGATGGAAGAGACGTTCCAGCGGTAAACCTCTAGGTGCGGTGAGGTTGGTCTGTTGTTTGAATTTTTATGCATTTTTTTCTAAAATAAGTGCGGCGCAAAGTAAAAAAAAGGAATCGATTTTGTGCAGCGAATTTCATTCTTTATTCAAAATAATTCTTGCCAGTCAAGAACTTTTGGTGGTCGAGTGAAGTCAAGATCTATGGAGGTATTGTGTTAAGCTTTCGAGGTCTTGACTTCGCTAGACCGGCGCTGTTTTTTAGCTAGTTACTGGGGCAGAGGAATTACTGGTAATCCAGGAATTGAAATTGTCGGATTTTGCCCAGGATTATTTTTTTCTGCTTCTTGCTTGGCCTTTTCTTGCTGCAAAAATAAAGGCGGAATTGTTGGTGGTGATTGACTTACGACTGGTCCTGGAGGATTTATTGGTGGGCTTTTTATAACTCCCGGAGTTTCGTTAGT
This sequence comes from Rhizobium sp. Q54, assembly GCA_945865855.1. Lineage (GTDB taxonomy): Bacteria > Pseudomonadota > Alphaproteobacteria > Rickettsiales > UBA1997 > UBA2645. The sequence continues at coordinate 3,915 of CAMBES010000040.1, forward strand.
CGCAGTTTTTGCCTCAGGATTTTTAACAATGTTTGCGATGTTGCTGATTATTGTTTCTTGCTCTTCAGAGGATTCTTCTTTGCGTTTTTTCTTGGCTGCATCAGCAATTTTTTTCTCTTCTTTTTGTCTAGCGACGAAAATTTCTTTGTAATCACTAAGTGCTACACAACTCTTAGCTTCATCATTCCAGCAGCGTGATTTTCCGCATTCGCAAGCGGAAATGACAAGATCAGTGCAGAATGCAAATTCATCCAATTTTGCTTCACATTCATCGGCGCAATTATTTCCAAATTGACGCCAGGCGCCTTTGGCCTCTTCACAAGATGTGCGATCGTCAAAAGTTGTTGAGCGTGAAAAAGCGGAGCAAAAAAATAAAATTGAAATTAGTAAAAATTTTTTATGCACAGATTTTTTGCAGCTCTCTAATAATTTTGTCACCCATTTGAGAGCATGATACTGTTGCTTCGCCAGGTTTTGAAATATCGGCGGTGCGAATTCCAGAATCTAAAATTTTCGCAACTGCTTGCTCAATTGCTTCTGATTCTTTGATGAATCCGAAGGAATATTTGAACATCATCGACAGGCTTAAAATCGTCGCAAGAGGGTTGGCAAGATCTTTTCCAGCAATGTCTGGAGCAGATCCATGGCTTGGTTCGTAGAGAGAATATTTTTCACCAAGCGAGGCAGAAGGAAGCATGCCAAGTGAGCCGGTTAGCATCGAAGCAAGGTCAGATAAAATGTCGCCAAACATGTTGCCAGTTACCATTACATCAAACTGTTTTGGATTACGCGCTAACTGCATCGCGGCATTGTCGACATACATATGCGAAAGGGCGATTTCTGGGTAATTTTTTTGTCCGATTTCCGTCACAACTTCACGCCACATTTCGGTGGTTTCAATTACGTTGGCTTTATCGACTGAGCAAAGTTTTTTGCCACGAACTTGTGCTAAATCGAAAGCGATTTTGGCGATGCGCTCAACTTCTTTTGAATTGTAAGTCATGGTGTTTACGCCTTGTCTGCTGCCATCTGCCAAGGTTGTAACTCCGCGTGGTTCGCCGAAATAAAGATCACCGGTTAGCTCGCGCACAATCATGATATCGAGGCCAGAAACAACTTCGCGTTTCAAGGTTGAGCTATCTGCTAATGCATCAAAAACTTTTGCAGGGCGAAGATTGGCAAAAAGTTCTAATTCTTTGCGAATGCCCAGCAATCCTCGTTCCGGACGATGTTTATATTCTAAAGATTCCCACTTCGGACCACCAACTGCGCCAAGCAAAATTGAATCAGATTTTTTTGCGAGCTCGATTGTTTCTTTTGGAAATGGCGTTTGGACAGCATCGTAAGCGCATCCTCCGAGCAATGCATTTTCGGTTTCAAATTTCTTGTCGGTATTTTTTGAGAAGAAATCGAGAATTTTTTTAGCTTGTGCGACGACTTCTGGGCCAATGCCGTCGCCAGGAATTAGAAGAATTTTTTTTGTCATTTTTGTTTTAGTTTTAGTTTGTGTTTGTGTCATTTCCGCGAAGGCGGGGATCAAGAATGACAAGCTAAGAGCAAGTTTTTAATTCTCCTGGATCTCCGCCTTCGCGGAGATGCCATGGGAGATGACATTGGGGATAACGTGGGAGAGTTCGGAGAGTAATTTTTGTTCCAATTCATCACCTTTAACATCTCGCCAGTCGAGAGTTTTTTCGTCAAAAGAAAAATAATCAGCGCCAGAAAAAGGCGAAGAATACCAAATTTTTTGATTACCGGAATTACGGTTGATGATGTAAGTTTTTTTACTTCTAACGATTACTATTTCCAAAATTCCGTCGGAATATTCGACGTCAAGTTGCGAGTTTTGGTCGGCAGCTTCAATTGCTTCAGAAAGCTTGATTAGAGATGATTCGCAGAGTTGGTAAAAATCTTTTTCTAACATTAAATTTGTTTCCATTTCTTAAATATTTCTTCCAGCATTTCGCGCCTAATTGGTTTTGGAATGAAGTCATTCATGCCACTAGCAAGGCATTTATTTCTGTCATCTTCGCCAACATTTGCGGTGAGCGCAAAAATTAAAGTCGGCTTAGTAATCACTTGTTCTTTTTCAATTTCACGAATTTTTTTAGTGGTTTGGAAGCCGTCCATTATTGGCATCATGCAATCCATTAAAATGACGTCATACCTAACATGCAGAAATTTATTAACTGCTTCCTGACCATTTTCAGCCGTGTCGGGATTGATGCCGATTCGTTTTAAAAGGGTCGACACCACTTTCATATTTACCTCATTATCTTCGCAAAGCAAAACACTGAGACGATTCCCGCTATCAAGAATATTTTTGTTTACAAAGGTCTCTTCTATTTCTTTTTCGTACTCGATTTTAAATGCAGAAAGTAATGCGAGAAGTAAACGCATTTTCTTGATTGGCTTGATTACGATTTGATCGAATAATTCCAATTCTTTTTGCGGAATTGAGATTTTTTCGCGAATTGAAATCATCAAAATTAGCGGCACATTTTTGAGTTTTTCATTATTTTTTAATGCTTTGGCAAGGCTTACTAAATCTAGTTTTATTTGAGTGCTATTGTTGAGAAAAATTGCATCAAGGGTTCTTAGTTTGCTTAATTCTGAAGTTGCAAAATCAATGCGTTGCAACATTTGTTCGAGGTTGGTTGGGATGCTTATGATTTCTTTTTCTAGCTTTAATTGGTCAAAATAATCTCCAAAAACTTTGGCAGCGATGGCATTATTTTCGATGTAAGCAATTTTTTTGCCGATGAGTTTTTCTTTTTGTTCAAAGTAATCTTCATCGGCGTCGGATTCGGTCATTCGCAATGGTAGTGTAAACCAAAAATTCGAACCTTTTGATTGCTCGCTATTAACGCCGATTGAGCCATGCATCACTTCCACCAATTCTTTACAAATAGAAAGACCAAGACCGGTGCCACCATATTTTCTGGTGGTAGACATATCAACTTGGGTGAAAGCGGTAAACATGGTTGAGATTTTTTCCGTCGGAATTCCGATTCCGCTGTCACTAATGTTGAAGTTGATGAAGAAGAGATTTTCCTGGGTTTTTTTGAGCTTAATGTCGATGAAAATTTCTCCGTAGTAAGTGAACTTGATGGCGTTGCTGATGAGGTTGGTCATCACTTGTCTAATTCTGCCAGAATCGCCAATTAATGATGAAGGTACTGCATCATCAACGCGGGTAATGATTTCTAGGCCTTTGCTGCCGGCGCTTGAGAACATTAGATTGGCAACGTCTTCGATTAAATCACGAATGTCGAAAACTACATACTCAATGACAATTTTTCGTGCTTCAATTTTGGAGAAATTAAGAATGTCGTTGAGAATTACGAGTAAAGCCTCGGAAGAGCGATAAATCGTGTTTACCTGTTCGAGCTCTTCTCCCTTCAAGGTGCCTGCATCACTTAGAGCCTGACTCATTCCGATTATTCCATTCATCGGTGTGCGCAGCTCGTGACTCATGTTAGAAAGGAATTGGCTTTTCGCTATACTGGCTGACTCGGCGGCAACTTTTGATTTAGTCAATTCATTAACGAATGGACTGATTTTGTTGCGGCGAAAAAAGTAAATTAAGATCAAGAACATCCCCGTAAGCGCGATTGATTGACCAACAGAAATTAGTAATTGAAAGCCCAGGTTTCTGATCATTTGCCCTCTATGAAAGCCAACGACGGTGACTAAATTATAGCCCAGAGTTTTTTGGTAATTGGTGAAATTACATTGACCGATTTTAAATTTTTGTGGCAGAGGTTGGTCGTTAAGTTTAGTCGGATTGGTGATGATGCTGTCTAAGATGCCAGTAGATTTTAGATCGTCTTTGTTGAAATTTTCACTCTGCATGCTCTCTGATTTGGCAATCAAATCGTAATCGGAATTAACGGTGATGTAGCAAATATCTCGGTCATTAAACACCCAATCGATTTGGCGCTGAATCACTTCGATTGGAACTTGAGCTATAAAAGTTCCTATGGTTTTAAAATTGTCGTAATCAATTCGCATTGCTACAGGCAAAGCTTCGTGAGATGAAATAGGATTTTCAAAATGAGTCATTTTTCCGATTCTAATACGCCAAGCCTTATCTTGCATAACTTGAGGGATATTAAAATATTCTGGTGGATCGAGAGGTTTTTTGAGAATATTGCCGGCGGCGATAATAATTTTCCCATTCTTGTCGACGAAGCTCATGCGAATCCAAGAAGAGACATTTTCTTGTAAGGCGTCAAGACTTGTAGTTCTTCTGGAGAAGGCGGCAATTGTTGTGAGATTTTGCTCTTGTTTGAGGGCAAGCAATTTGTCGCCGACGTAATTTAGATAATTGTCGACGGCACTCATTAATGATGAAGCTGCCTTTTCAACTGTAGAGGTTTGAAACTGGATTTGACGATTAAGGTTTCGCCAAAATTCATTGTAGACCATGAAGCCATTGATGACTACCCAGACCCCTACTAGCCCCATCAATACGACAGAGAAAAAATTGTAAGATCTGGCGAGGTCGAGTTTTTGTTGCCAAGCCCTTTTTTGTAAGATTTTTTGATGGCGCTTGCGGATTTTGTAGAATCGTTGCGAGTAGTTTCGGTCAGTGCGATTACGCGATTCTAATTTTCGACGGTAAAGTTTATTACGGCCAAAAAGCAAAATGGCTACGTAGTAAGAAATTTTTTGTGAGTAGGTAGCTCTTTCTCTCAATTGATTAAATTACGTTTTCTTGTTTTGGGACTTAACGGATTTAAAGGGTGATTTTTGGGCTGTTCGAGCAAAAATTTTTCGGATTTAAACTCCGAATTAAAGATAAATCAACCAACCCAAATCAAGAAATCAATGAAAGAGCTGGCTCCATTAGAATCAAAGATAAAAAACGAAGTTTACAGAAATGAAACTGAAGTGAGAAAAATAATTAGTGAGGCTGAGAAAGATGGCTTTGCGCTGAGTAATTACAAAGTTGATTATCACGGCGATGATTTTGTCTATGACGATTACAACCAAAATCCCGATTTGGTGAAGGAGAATAAATTTGGCTATAAGGTATTTTTTACGCGGGATGAAGAATTTATCTCGGAGTTTGCTGCCATGAGAACAAACGCATATCTAGAAGAATTTAAAGATGCTGATCACGGTTTATTTCAAAAATTGCAAAATGGCTTTGATCGCAACGGAAGAATTGTTGTTGTCACCAGCAGCAAGGGGCTTGTAGCCGGTGCTCGCCTAATGTTTTCTAAGGAGTGTAATTACATGTCTAATGAGTATCCAGGAACTCAATTTGAATATAGGCAGGTAATGAAAAGGTATGGTTTAGATTCTAACCAGAGTGATTTAAATATTGTTGAAGTGGCTAGTGTGGTGGTAAAAAAAGGAGAGAGAGATTTTTCGGCTACCGAATCAATTTTCAGCTTTATTGCCAAGGCTTCGATGTCTCGATTATGCTTTTTTGTTTTTGGCACGGCTCTAATTTCGACCTGTAGACTTTATCGTATTGTTGCTGACAGACTTGATCTTGATCTGGAGATAATTATGAGCTATCCATGGGAAAGAAAGGAGGTGTTTGGTTTTGCTAAAATGTTTCCGATTTGCGTAAAACTTAAAACTTAAATCAAAAAAGCTGATTATGAAAAAGTTGTATAAAATTTTTTTTCTTACTTTTCTTTTTTCCCAATCAGCTTTTGCCGAAACTGAGGCTGATAAAAAAATCAACTTAGCTTTTGATCCGCAGATTTTTTCACTTTCCAAAAGAAAAGAGCGCGCTTTCGATGCCACCGCTGCTAACTACATTTTATCTAACGACGACATTAGAAGATCTGGCGCAACTTCAATCCCAGAGTCTCTTCGCATGGTTCCCGGACTTCAAGTGGCAAGAATGGATGGAAACAAATGGGCGATTACAATTCGTGGTTTTAATCGTCAGTTTTCTAACAAACTTTTGGTGATGATTGATGGTCGTGTTGTTTACACGACATTGTTTTCTGGAGTGTTTTGGGATGTACAAGATTATGCCTTGGAAGACGTCGATCACATTGAAGTAGTGAGAGGCCCAGGTGGAACGATTTGGGGGCCCAATGCAGTAAATGGCGTAATCAACATCATTACTAAAAATGCTGACATTACTCGCGGCGTTTACGTTTCGCAAATTGTCGGCAACCAAGACACTTCAATTACTGAAGCCAGGTTTGGTGCTGCAACCGCAGCGAATGACAGTTACCGCGTTTATGCTAAGAAATCGGTTAGAAATGGACTAAACCAATCTGGCAATGGTCAGAAAAATGATGATGGGATTAGGAGTGATCAAGCTGGGTTTCGTTACGATATTTCTTCAATCAAAGACAACGCCATTTCTGTTCATGGCGACATTTCTCGTAGCATTGCTCAGAATTTTTTCGTCACACTTCCAGACAAGAATGACAAGGATTCGCACAATGCAAATTTCGTAGTTAATTGGGACAAAAAGATTTCCAACAAGTCGAGCATCATGCTTAACGGCTACTTCGACTACGACCAATCTTCTTTGCCGGTTTTACAAAGAACGGCGCGAACTTTGGATCTTGATTTTCAACATTTTTACAATTTTTCTAAAGACAACCAGTTCATTTGGGGAGCGGGTTACAGAAATATTAGTGACGTCATCAAGTCTCATGAAAGCTCTAACGGCATCATTCCGATTAGTTACACTCCGGCAACGAGAACTGATGAATGGTTTAGTGGATTCATCCAAGAAAAATACGGTCTTATTTCAGACAAACTTTACTTAACCGTTGGTTCGAAATTTTTGCGTAATTCTTTTACTGATTTTGAGTACCAGCCAAATTTGCGCATCGCCTACTACCCAGAACGTCGACAAACTCTCTGGGCATCAGTTTCTCGCGCAGTAAGAACGCCAACTAGAGGTGAGCGCGATGTCACAATTAGAGCTGGCACCAGTTCAGCAGTTGTTAATCAGGGCAGCGCAAACTTCTTTTCAGAAAAAGAGATTGCCTACGAAGCTGGTTACCGCTTCAAGCCGACATCTCGACTCTCCTTCGATCTTTCAACTTTTTACAATCAATACGCCGGGTTAAGAACCGCAGAGCCAATATCAGGCGTGCCAACCGCGAACAACAAAGGTCACGGCAGTTCTTACGGTTTAGAATTCAGTACCAAATGGCAGGCAACCCGTGACTGGAAATTAGAAGGAAGTTACGAACATTTCAAAATGCGTTTGGGCATCGAAT
>CAMBES010000041.1 GCA_945865855.1 Rhizobium sp. Q54
ATTTCTTAAATCGTCCTTAAGTCGTCATCCCCGCGAAGGCGGGGATCCAGAAAAACTCGTCACGACTAAAATTTAAAGTTTATCCACAAGTAAGAATCCTCTAAACCCGTCATCCCCGCGAAGGCGGGGATCCAGAAAAACTCGTCACAACTTAAGAAGTAAAAACCTTCTCAAAGCGTCATCCCCGCAAAGGCGGGGATCCAGAAAAACTCGTCACGACTGAAGTTTAAAGTTTATCCACAATGTCTTCCGCAAAAACATAGTTTCCAGTAACCATTTGCACATCATCGCAATCTTCCAAAGCGTCAATCATCTTCAGAAGTTTCTGCGCTTGTTCTAAGTCTGAAATCTCAACAGTAACAGTTGCTTTCCAGTCAAGTTTTGCCGAAAGCGGATCCTTGAATTTTTCGATTAAAGCATCGCGAACAGCGCTGAATTTTTCCGTTTCAGTGATCACGGCGTGATAATCAACAGAAGATTCAACTTCATTTGCACCCGCTTCTAGCGCGGCTTCGAACATAGCTTCTTCGCTAGCAACTTTGCCATCAAACTGAATCACACCAACGTGATCAAACATAAAACCAACAGAACCAGTTTCGCCCAAAGCACCACCAGATTTAGTAAAAATGCTGCGCACTTCGCTTGCCGTGCGGTTGCGATTATCAGTTAATGCTTCGACAATTAATGCCACTCCGTGCGGCGCGTAACCTTCGTAGCGAATTGATTCAAAACCATCACCACCAACTTCGCTTGTTGCTTTTTTAATCGCCGCATCAATGCGATCTTTCGGCATATTTTTTACCCGCGCTTCAATCACCGCATTACGCAAGCGCGGATTAAAGTTAAGATCAGGTTGGCCAGTTTTTACGGCAACAGTGATCTCGCGCAGAATCTTAGTAAAAACTTTCGCTTTCTTGGCATCCTGCGCGCCCTTGCGGTGCTTGATGTTGGAGAATTGTGAGTGGCCTGACATGGTTACTATCTTCCGTTGTCTTTACTAGCTGCTGGAGCTGATATCGCTGCTAGAGCTGGCGCCGAAGAAGAATTGCCTTCATCTGATCTCATGGCGCCACCAGATTCCAAGTTTCTTTTCACTTCATCCAATTCAGGAATATCTTTAAATTCTTTTTTGGAAGTCTCATTTTCTTGTGAAGCTTCACCTCCTAAACCTTCGACTACTTGATCCAAAGAATTAATATTTTCACTTTCTTCTGAAGATTCTTTCACTTCACTTTTTTCTGAAGATTCTTTCACTTCACCTTCTTCTAAAGATTCTTTCACTTTACTTTCTTTTAAAGATTCTTCCACATCATTCCCTGTAGTAGTTTGATTAGTTTCAGCACCTTTTTGTTTATCAATCTCATTGTTAACGATCTGTTTAAATTTATCAAAATTCTCGAGGTCTTCACCCTCAAGACCTTCTTTACCTTTTTCCAGAAAATCTGCCACAGTCTTCATTTTTTCGGGATCATTTATACAAGAAGCAATTAGGTTTGAGAGGCAATCTTGCAGAGACCCTTTCGGCTTATCACTTTCAGGCTGTGTTTCTTCACTTGTTGGATCACCTGCAACATCTCTTGTGTTTCTTCCATCAACTTTAAGAGGGCTTTCTGCTTTTTGACTGGGCGAGATCTGAGTAGGAGAAACAGTAGTGTTGTCTTTCGACGCTTGCTCTTGAGAATTGTTACTCACAACATCGCTACCAGCTTTGGCCTGAGCCTCATCTTCGGTTCCCTTAAAAATACTCTTAATTCCTGCGAGCATTTCTATTAGAAAATCAAATAAAGCTCCAAATGAAGCTACAAGGTAATCTTTCGTCGCCTCTATAACGGATTTAGGTTTTTCTTCTTTTTTGCCTTTACCTGAAGCTTCTTGATCTGAATTTCCTTGACCTGAATTTCTTTGATCTGGAGTTCCTTGATCTGTAGCTTCTTGATCTGGAGTTCCTTGACCTGGAGTTGCTTGACCTGGAGTTGCTTGACCTGGAGTTGCTTTATCAATAGGAGCAACATTCTCAGCAACACCTCCACTTACTCTCGCTTGTAAGTTATTAAATAGAGTCTCAAGACCTTCTTTTTTTTCTAATCTCTCTTCTAATTTAGCAAATATATCCTCAAAAGGATCAACTTTATTAGAAGTTTCTTTAGCTTGAGCTTCTGGAGCTGGAGCTGTAGTTTCTGGAGCTGGAGCTGTAGTTTCTTGAGCTTCATTTGATTCTTTAGTCATATTTTTTCAGATTAGTTAACAAAGATACCGTGCAAAAAACTTCCTACTTGCAAATTTGTCCAGAAAAAAAATTGTGCGCGGCGTTGATTTTCCTCGCTATTCTTCATTTTTGTAACAATGCCAAAAACACTTTACGACAAAATCTGGGCTGCTCATTTAGTTGATGATGATGGCTCTTCATCCTTGATTTACGTAGATCGCCAGCTCATTCACGAAGTAACTTCGCCGCAAGCTTTTGAGGGTTTGCGCATGAAAAATCGCACAGCTCGCCATCCCGAAAAACATCTTGCCGTTGCTGATCACAACGTGCCAACAACAACTGCTGATCGTGGCCAAGGAACTCTCGGCATCAAAGACGCTACCTCCCGCATTCAAGTTGAAACTCTCGAAAAAAACTGTCGCGAATTTGGCATAAAATATTTCGATCTCGACGATAAAAAACAGGGGATCGTTCATATTGTTGGTCCAGAACAAGGTCTTACGCAACCAGGAATGGTGATTGTTTGCGGCGATTCTCACACTTCAACTCACGGCGCTTTCGGTGCTTTGGCTTTCGGGATTGGCACTTCAGAAGTTGAACATGTTTTGGCAACACAAACTCTAATCCAAAGACGTGCAAAAAATCTTTTGGTAAAGGTTGAAGGCAAGCTTGGCAAAGGTGTAACTGCGAAAGATATCACGCTCGCTGTCATCGGAAAAATCGGCACTGCGGGTGCAACTGGCTCAGTCATTGAATATGCGGGCAGCGCGATTCGTGAACTTTCAATGGAAGGAAGAATGACAGTTTGCAACATGTCGATTGAAGCCGGCGCCAGAGCTGGCTTGATCGCCCCTGATGAAAAAACTTACGAATATCTCAAAGGCCGCCCACTAGCTCCAAAAAATTTCGCTGCGGCGGTAAAATATTGGAAATCTTTACGTTCAGACGAAGGTGCAAAATATGATCGCGAAGTTCATCTGAAGGCCGAAGAAATCGCGCCACAAGTTACTTGGGGAACTAGTCCGGAAGATGCGCTGCCGATTACTGCAAAAGTTCCAGCGCCAGAAGATTTTGCAGATGAAGGAAAAAGAGCTGCGGTTGCAAGATCGCTTGAATACATGGGATTAAAGGCCGGAATGCCTCTCACTGAAATTGTAATCGACAAGGTTTTCATTGGTTCTTGCACAAATGGCAGAATCGAAGATTTCCGTGAAGCCGCTAAAATCTTGGAAGGAAAGCACATCGCAAAAAATATAAAATTGGCGATGGTTGTTCCAGGATCTGGTTTGGTGAAAGAACAGGCCGAAAATGAAGGACTGCACAAAATCTTCACCGCAGCAGGTTTTGAATGGCGCGAACCGGGATGCTCAATGTGTCTCGCCATGAATGCTGACAAACTAGAATTTGGCGAACGTTGCGCCTCAACCTCCAATCGCAACTTTGAAGGCCGTCAAGGTCGCGGTGGCAGAACTCACCTAATGAGCCCAGCAATGGCTGCAGCCGCTGCGATTGCTGGTCACTTGGTTGATATTCGGTAATCTTAACAAACGATGAGTTGGCCTGGATCCCAATTTTCGTAAGGATCCAGAAAAAACTTTAAACAAACTCATGCAGATTCATCTATTCAACACCCTCACTCATAAAGAAGAACCAATCACAACTTTAGAGCCTGGACACTTGAAGATGTATGTCTGTGGCCCAACAGTTTATGATCGCCCACACATTGGCAACGCGCGCTCAGCGGTAATTTACGATCTACTTTTTCGTTTCGCCCGCGTTGTTTTTCCAAAAGTAACTTACGTGCGCAACATTACCGACGTTGACGACAAGATTAACAAAGCAGCGAAAGAGCAGAAAATTTCGATCCAAGAATTAACCCAAACAATCACCAATTTTTTCTACGCTGACATCGGCGCGCTTAATGTGTTGCGTCCTACTCATGAACCACGCGCGACTGAGAACATTGCGGAAATAATTACGATGATTGAAAAGTTGATCGCCAATGGAAATGCCTACGTAAATAAAGGTCACGTTTTGTTCAATGTTAGCTCTTACGCCGATTACGGCAAACTCGCTAATCGTCAACTCGACGAGATGATCGCCGGTTCGCGAATCGAAGTTGCTGATTACAAAAATGATCCCCTTGATTTTGTTTTGTGGAAACCAGCTGACGATGAAGATGATATTTCGAGCGTTTTTCAAAGCCCGTGGGGAGATAAGAACAATGGAGGTCGCCCAGGCTGGCACATTGAATGCTCGGCGATGAGTTCAAAATATTTGGGCACAGATTTCGACATTCACGGCGGCGGCGCAGATTTACAATTTCCGCATCACGAGAATGAAATTGCACAAAGCCGCTGCGCAACTCCCGGATCGCATTACGCTAGATTCTGGGTTCACAACGGATTTCTCACCGTAAATGGCGAGAAAATGAGTAAGTCGCTAAAAAATTTTATCACCGTGCGCGACCTTTTAGATCAAGGCGTTTCAGGTGTCACAATTCGTTACCTTCTTCTCTCTTCGCACTATCGCAAACCGCTAGACTTCACGCAAAAAGCACTCGATGACGCAAAATATTCATTAGAAAAATTTCACGAAACCATCGCCCCCGATTTTAACCAGAGCCCGTCTAATGGCGTTCCATCAATTATCTTAGCTCATCTCGCCGACGACTTAAACATGTCGAAAGTAATCGCCGAGTTACATCAAATGTCGAAGAAAGGTGAGAAGGCGGAGCTCGCTGCAACCCTTGATTTTCTTGGTCTCTACGACCCAAACTTTTTATCTCGCAAAGTAAAAAATTTTTCCGTCGATGAATCTTTTATCAATGAACAAATCGCTCTTCGCCTAATCGCCAAGCAAGAAAAAAATTTCGCCGAAGCCGACAGAATCAGAAAATCTTTACTTGAAAAAGGTGTTAGCCTTGAAGATGTTTCCGGCGGAAAAACAATCTGGAAATCGACTTAAATGTTCATCAATCACAATCCATTTTTAATCATTCTTTCTTCTCCGTCTGGAGCTGGCAAATCAACGCTTTCGAGAATGATTATTCAGAATGATCAACTAATTCGCCTTTCAATTTCTGCGACAACTCGTTCGCAAAGACCTCAAGAAATTCACGGCCAACATTATTTTTTCGTTGATCAGAATGAGTTTGAGCGCATGCAAAAAAATTCTGAATTCATCGAAAGTGCCGAAGTATTTAGTAACAAATATGGCACACCAAAAAAGATGGTTGATGAAGAGTTGCGCAATGGCAACTGTGTGCTTTTCGACATTGACTGGCAAGGCGCGAGGCAAATTAAAGAAAAGTTTGATGTTGATTCTGTTGTCTCGATTTTCATTGTTCCGCCCTCAATGCAAGAACTCGAAAGACGCCTTCGTGCCCGCGCGCAAGACAAAGAGGAAGTTGTTCAAAATCGCATGAAAGAAGCGCGCGCCGAAATCAGTCACTACGAAGAATATGACTTCATTTTAGTGAATGACGATCTTAACAACACTTATCAAAAAATCCGTGCCATCATTGAAGCCAAGCGTGTAGCGAGGCAAAGCAAAAGCGATATCGGGGCATTAATTAAACAATTCGAAACATGACATCTTCTACTTCATCCTTCAATTCATCTTTGGGCGATTCCGACAAGGAAATTTTTTCATCAATCGAAAAAGAAACTGATCGCCAAAAATATCAAATCGAATTAATCGCTTCCGAAAATATTGTGAGCCGCGCGGTTTTAGAGGCGCAAGGTTCTGTCTTCACAAATAAATATGCAGAAGGCTATCCAGCTAAGCGTTACTATGGCGGCTGTGAATTTTCGGATGAAGTTGAGCAAGCAGCGATTGATCGTTTGTGCCAACTGTTCGGCGCAAAATTTGCGAATGTGCAGCCTCACTCTGGAGCGAGCGCAAATCTTGCAGTTTACTTAGCGCTGCTTCAACCAGGCGACACTATTCTTGGCATGTCTCTAGCAGCAGGAGGACACTTAACTCACGGCGCACAACGCACGATTTCTGGGATGTGGCTAAAACCAGTTCAATATGGAATTCGTTTGGATGATGGCCTCATCGATTACGATCAAGCTGAATCTCTCGCCCGCGAACACAAACCAAAATTAATCATCGCTGGAATTTCTTCTTATCCGCGCATCGTTGACTGGGCACGCTTCAGAAAAATTGCTGACGAAGTTGGTGCGCTTTTGATGGTCGACATGGCGCATGTTGCTGGCTTAGTTGCCGCCGGAATTTACCCATCTCCAATTGGCATTGCTGACATCGTAACTTCAACAACTCACAAAACTTTGCGCGGCCCTCGTGGTGGTGTAATTTTGACGAATAACGAAGAGCTGGCAAAGAAAATTAATTCTGCCGTTTTTCCTGGTTTGCAGGGTGGGCCTTTGATGCATGTGATCGCTGCTAAAGCCGTTGCCTTCGGGGAAGCGCTTCGTCCAGAATTTAAAATTTATGCGAAACAAGTTGTTACCAATGCAGAGGTTTTATCCGCAGTTTTGGTTAAACGTGGATTAAAAATTACTACCGGCGGAACTGATTGCCATTTAATGGTTGTTGATCTCACGCCGCTTGAAACTCTCACCGGAAAAGAAGCTGAAAAAGTTTTGGAACGCGCAGGTTTAACCTGTAATAAAAATGCGATTCCGAATGATCCGCGCTCACCTTTCGTAACTTCTGGTTTGCGTTTTGGAACTGCAGCCGGAACCACTCGCGGCTTTAAAGAAAAAGAATTTGACCGCATCGGCAACATGATTTGCGACGTGCTTGAAGGCTTCGTGAAAAATGGAGAAGATGGCAACAAGGCCCTGGAAGAAAAAGTGAAAGCTGAAGTTGCAACTCTCTGTAAAGAATTCCCGATTTACTAATAGGACTCACGCTTTGTAAATCATCGCCGCTTACTTGCCGTTGTAACTAACGCAATTTTCACGAAAATCTTACTGATGAATAGCCGGATTTTATTCGGCGATTATGCCTTGACGCTCATCATAAAAACTTTGATTGGTTTATTTTCTGCTCAGAAATTTGAGATCAAAAAAATCTTGTTGCACTACTTGGTTTCGACTTCACTTGAGCGGAAGTAGCTTTACTTCCAAACCTTACGCGGTTTACGCAACTCAGAAAGAATACTCTTCACTCGTCTCGCAACATCGCCCTTCGATCCACCGCTGTTAATCACAAAAGCCGCCTTCTTTTCCCTCTCTGCATCAGAGATTTGCTTCGCGCAGATTTGATTAAAAATTTTGACATTTGCACTTTCTAAACGCGCAAGAAAGCGTTTTTTACGAATGGCGATGGGAGCACTAATAGCAATGACGTAATCACATCTGTAATGCCCAGTTTCAAGAAGCAGAGGAATATTTAAAACTGCGATTTCTTTTTTTTCTTCACTCGCTTTTTTCAAAAATTTTTGACAGCTTGACCTCACCTCTGGATGCAAAATCTTTTCAAGAATTTTTAATTTTTCTTTATCGGCAAAAACTATTTTTCCTAAAATTTTTCTATCAATTTTTTTCTCAATAAAACTTTCCGGAAAATTTTTTTTAACTGCGTCGATCGTTGATTGATCAAGCTCAAGCAAGCGATGAACTTCTTTATCTGCATCAAAAATAACCGCGCCATTCTTGGCAAAAACTTCGGAAACGAAATTTTTGCCCGAAGCAACGCCGCCAGTTAGGCCGATTATTTTAATTCTGGGGGAAGTGTTACCTGACAAGATTCCAACTGTTTTTTTAGACTATTTTTTAGCTCTTCCAAACCTTTTTGAGAATCAGCTTCAGCGCGCGAAACTAGCACTGACTGGGTGTTAGATGCCCTAATCAACCACCAGCCATTTTTTTCAATCGCTCTAATTCCGTCGAC
Source organism: Rhizobium sp. Q54 (assembly GCA_945865855.1). Lineage (GTDB taxonomy): Bacteria > Pseudomonadota > Alphaproteobacteria > Rickettsiales > UBA1997 > UBA2645. The sequence continues at coordinate 8,072 of CAMBES010000041.1, forward strand.
ATCATTAAAAATCACTCCGCTTTTTTGCAGATTTTTTTTCAACTCTTCGATGATTTGAAACTTCTTTTCATCAGAACATTCAATTCTGATTTCCGGAGTTGAGAATGTTTGTGGCAGAGCTTTGCGCAAGGTCGAAAGACTTACTTCGGATTGCTCGACAATATTAATAATTCGAATAGCCGCGTAGAGCGCATCGTCAAAACCATAATATTTATCAGCGAAGAAAATATGACCAGACATCTCACCCGCAAGTGGTGCCTTGGTTTCTTTCATTTTTGCTTTGATTAGAGAATGACCTGTTTTCCACATCAATGGAACACCACCGGCTTTTTTAATTTCATCGAACAAGACATTACTCGCTTTGACATCTGCGATGATTGTTGCACCTGGCTTCTCAGCCAAAATTTCGCGCGCAAAAAAAACTAAAAGTTGGTCGCCCCAAAGAATTTCACCTTCGTCATCAACCACGCCGATGCGGTCTCCGTCGCCATCAAAAGCGATGCCAAGATCGCAAGATTCTTCACGAACTGTTTTGATTAAATCTTGTAGATTGCTTGGAACTGTAGGATCGGGATGATGGTTTGGGAAAGTTCCGTCAATTTCTTCGAACAACAAAATATGCTCGGCATAAATTCTTTTGCTGATTTGTTTCATAACTTCGCCCGCTGCTCCGTTACCAGCGTCCCAAGCAATTTTTAATTTTTTGCGTGGCATGAATTGATCGATCTCATCAAGCAAATTACTCTCGCTTTTAGCTAGCGGGCAGTCTTCTAAAACTCTGTTGACGTAATCATCTTGGATGTGGCGCTTCTCAAAACTGCCATCTTCACTTTCAGAAAATTTTCCAGCCTCAGTAATTTTTGCCAAACCAAGAATGTCGTCGCCAAAAAACGGGCGTTCCAACAACATCATTTTAAAACCGTTGTGATGTCCCGGATTGTGTGAGCCAGTAACCATAATTCCTGCATCGCAAGAAAGATGATGCACCGCAAAATAAAGCATCGGTGTTGGTCCCATGCCAACATCAATCACATGCATTCCAGATTCAATTAAACCTTTGATCAATTGAGCCTTCAAAGCCGGCGAGCTTAAGCGCCCGTCGCAAGCAACAACAACTTTTTGTTGTTCACTTTTCGCTAAAAAACTGCCGAAAGATTTACCAACAAAAAATGCGTCCTTATCGAAAAGTGTTTGGTCATAAATGCCGCGAATATCGTAAGCGCGAAGAATCGAAGGATGAAAAATATGAGACATGATTTAGTTCATTAATTTTGAATGCTGGCTGTCTACCCGCCCATCTAAATCAATGTCAACCGCGCCTTGAAATGCCCATTCAAATTAAACTCAATTTTACCAAGAATGATTTTTTAGGAAAAGCCGATTAAGCCACGGTCGGGCAAGAAAGTTTTTATAAATTCTTAACGAAAATTAAGGAATTGCCACTTAAGCCGTCTTGAAACTTATTTTTTAATGGTGCGGTCGAGAAGATTTGAACTTCCACGGGTTTTACCCCACAACGACCTCAACGTTGCGCGTATACCAATTCCGCCACGACCGCACATGTAAAAACTTTAGATCACTGCCTGAGCAGGAATGACTAGGTCAAATAACCAAAGGTTTTAAACGATTTAAAGACACTACAAACACCGACAAATCAGGATTTGTTTGGGTTTTTAAATCAGAGATGAATCCATCAAAACGTTCGACGAGAAAGTCTACTGTATTGATCCAATTCTCAACTGAATTCACTTCGCAAAGTTTTTTCTCTTCACAGCTAAATTCAACAATCTGCTTGGCGATGCGCATTTGGTAAGAATAAATATCTTCCAAAATAGTCTTGTGAGCCAAACGCTGCCAGTGGCTAGTGACGGTTAGATTGCTGATTCTACTACGTAGCCATTTTAAAGAAAATCTGGTGCCAACAACAAAATAAATTTTTGCGATTGTTTTGAGATCAAAATTTGAAGAAGCAGAAATTTCAGCGATGTCAAAAGCTGAAGCCACGGGATCCATTGCCGCAACTCGCGCCGCTAATTTTGCATCAACATTGTTTAAACGGTAACGCTCAATCTTGCGCTCGAAAGATTCTTTTGATGCTTGCGCAAGAACTTCAGGAAGAGCCGAATAAAGTTCGTCAGCAATTTTTCTAAAACGAGCGACAAACTTAGTAACATCACCCTTCGCTTGATTGCGCAACAACCACTGAATTGAACGATCGAGAAGTTTATTTGCACTCAAAAACATCTGCGTCTGAATGTGTCCAGCAATTTTACCATCGAGCTTTTCAACCTCTTCCCACACTTCACGAATGCGGAATGAATCACAGGCAATGATAAAATGTTTCACCACATCAACAACGCTAAAACCAGTGTCTTGAGCGAGCTGGCTGATGAATGTAATGCCAACGCGATTGACCACAAAATTGGTGATTTGCGTTGCAATGATTTCGCGACGCAATTGGTGATTGATAATTTCTTCCGCAAACTTTTCCTGCATGATTTTTGGGAAGTAAGAAAGCAGTTCGCTCTCAAAATATTTATCTTTCACCAAATCTGAAGCGAGAATCTGATTATAAATATCCATCTTAGCGTAAGCCATCATCACACAAAGCTCGGGGCGAGTCAGGCTCACTTGATCATTCTGCCTTTTATCGATCTCTTTGCGTGTTGGTAAAAACTCAATTTCGCGATTAAGAAAACCTGTTTTTTCAAGACGATCTAAGAATTGCGATTGCTCCCCAAGCATTGATTTACCTTGAAAACTAACGATTGAAATCGCCTGAGTTTGCAAACGATTGTCGGAAAGCACGAGTTCGCCAACTTCATCAGTCATCTTTTCGAGAAACTTATTTCTTTCTTCGA
>CAMBES010000042.1 GCA_945865855.1 Rhizobium sp. Q54
TCTGCTCATTCAAGTGATGTGCCATATTTTCCAAAACATCGTAATCAAAAACATTTTTTGTCAGTTACTTGGCCGCGAATATATTGCAAAAATTTCCAGCAATTAAAAATCCTTCGATCAAATAGCCGTCGGCATTTATCTCCGAGTGAATTGGCATCATGTCTGCAAGGTTTCTATTAGTTAGAAAAATCATTTAAAATAATTTTAAAATCTTTACGTCCTGCACGAGCTTATTTCTGCAAATTTTTGTATTTCTTTTGATTTGTTAACTCTTTCACCCCTTGCTTAGTGCCTTATTATTCACATTAACATTTTTTCTAAAATTACTATCAAGATCAGCCTTCAATTCAAAGGGGTTTTAGTTTTTATCGAAGCTAATATTTTAAAAATCTATCCACCGCGCGGTCGATTGTGTCGAACTTGCCACCGCCCACTTGCAAAACCGCTAGATTTCTTTGCACTAGACCGTTCGGTAAAAATCTGAACGGGCCATCTATTCCGTCGAAACCATTTACCGGTGGATTTTCGTAGCCGATAAAATCAGCAATTTTCGGAGCTTGTAATCTTCCGCTGCGATTAGCGAGTTCGATTGAGACCGCGGTTAAATCGTAAACGAGCGAAGAAATGCGTGGCGGAAATTTGTTGAAATTTTGGTAGTAAGCGCGCTCGAAATTTCGGAATCGACTATTTTCTGGAGCAGGAAACCAGGCACCAAGAAGATTTGAATCATTAGCAATTGCAATGTCGTCCCACTGACTTGTGCCAATTAGCTGAAAATCACGCTCGTCCTTATTTAACTTCTTCAAAGCGGCAGCAATTTTCGACAGCAATTTTCCTGACTCTGGAACAAAAATAATTTGTGGATAGATGCGATCTTTATCGACAAGCACCACATCTTTTTTGAGTTTGCTTTTTCCGTCAGTTAAATTTGGCGACAAAGTGAAGGCATTAACAACGCGCTCTACAGCGCGATCAATATTGGCTCCATTAGTCTCGTAAAATTCTGAGGTGATCATATTTCCGTCACGATCACGAACAATTTTACTAAAAAGACTTGAGATCGTCCGACCATATTGACTATTCGGCGCAATGGTCGCGAAGTTCGACTTACCCTGATCTATTCCATATTCGATAATTTTGTCCATCTGTGCTTCAGGCAAAATTCCCGCTAAAAAAACTCCGCCATCTGAGTTAATTTTTCCGATTAATTCTTGATTGTTGGTGAGTGAAATCACGGTGATTCCATTGCGTTTAGCTTCATTCTCAATAGCTAGAACCGCTTGACTAAATACCGGCCCAATTACGATTTTAATTTTACGATCTACGATCTGCTTAAAAGCCTCTTGTGCTTCGTCTGCAGTGTCTTTCGAATCAATTAAAACTAGCTCGATAGCGTTGTTGTGATCATTATCAAAAAGCGATATTGTTGCAGCGTTGAAAAGGCTCCAACCCAAATCTTTATTTTTGCCAGAGAATGGTAAAAATAATGCAACCTGGGTTTTCTTTTCTTCGATTTTTGACGTCTGCAAATTTTGCGATTCAAACTGATCGTGAGTTGTCGACTCAGAAATTACCGGAACTTTAACAACAGGCTCAGGTATCTTGTGCTCTATTTTGGTAACGGATTGACATCCAAAAAGAAGCAGAACTAAAAGCGGCAGAAATTTTTTCATAAAATAAAACTAAATAAGGGGATACGGTTCAAAATGCTCGATCTTTCACTCAAAACTCAAGCAATAAAACTTGAAAGCGCACTATACGTCGTGGCTACGCCGATTGGTAATTTGAACGACATTACTTTGCGCGCTTTGCAAGTTTTAACTTCAGTTGATTACGTAATTTGCGAAGATACTCGCCTTTCACTACGCCTGCTTCACGCCTATGAAATAAAAGGTAAGAAGACGTTAACTTACAATGATTTCAGTGAAGAAAGAATGCGGGAAAAAATTTCGCATTTACTCCTCGAAGGAAAATCTCTCGCTTTAATTTCTGACGCAGGAACGCCGCTAATTTCTGACCCAGGCTATAAATTAGTAAATTTTCTACGAGCAAGAAATCAAAAAATAATTCCAATTCCTGGCGCGTCTTCATTGACCTCGGCGCTTTGCGCTTCTGGCCTCGCCTGCGATAATTTTTTGTTTCTTGGATTTTTGCCAACAGCAAAAACTGCTTGCGAAAAATTACTAAAATCTCTGCCGAAAAATTTTACTTTTGCTTTTTTTGAATCAGCAAATCGCGTTGTCGAAACATTAGAAATAATTTCTGAAACTCTTGGAGAGCGCAGAGTTTGCGCGGCGCGCGAGCTCACTAAAATTCACGAAGAAATCGTCACTAAAGAATTAAAAAGTCTGCAAGAATTCTTCAACAAAAATTCTGGAAAGTTGCGCGGCGAATTTGTGATTCTTGTCGAAAAGGCAAGAAAAGATGAGAAAAATTTCTCTGAAGAAGATTTACAAAATGAAGTAAGGGCTTCATTAGCAAGAGGCGAAAGCCTCAAAAATCTCTCGCAAAATTTAGCGGAGACATACGGAATACATAAAAAAGAAATTTACCAACTGGCCTTAAAACTAAATAAATAGTCATTCTTAGTCTGTCGAAACATGGTTAATCACTTACTTTCGACAAGCTCAGGGTGCTACGATAAAATTCAAAAAATGAAAAATATTCTTACTTACCGCGGCATCTCGCCAGCAATTGACTCATCTGCTTTTGTGGCACACACAGCAATCATCTCGGGCGACGTAAAAATCGGCAAAAATTCTGGAATTTGGTATGGCTGCGTGTTGCGTGGCGACGTTACTAAAATCACCGTCGGCGAAAATACTAATATCCAAGATAATACAGTTTTGCACGGCACCAGACCTAATCACGCCCAAAATAAAACAGGAGCGGAAGGTGCGCCAGTTTTGATCGGAGATCATGTTACAATCGGACATAATGCCATTATTCACGCTTGCATCATCGAAGATTACGCCTTTGTTGGCATGGGCTCAATCATCATGGACTTAGCACGAGTTGAAAAGTTTGGAATGCTTGCAGCTGGTGCCGTACTTACTCCGGGAAAGGTTGTAAAGAGCGGACAAATCTGGGCGGGAAATCCGGCAAAATATTTTCGCGACATGACTGAGGCCGAAAAAAATTACATCAAAATCTCTGCCGATAATTACGCAGAACTAGCCCGTGAATATAAATCTAATTAATCGAAGCTGAATTACTCGCTCCTAAAATTAACACCTTCTAATTCGATAAATCTTGTCGACTTGTTTTTTGAAAAAAGGAGTCGAATTGAAAGCAGCAAGAAGTAATTAATATTTAAGTAAATTCTGAAAATTTTCTGTCAGTCCAAATTGCTCGAAAGTGTCTAGATTTAACTACACTTACTTTCTCGCAATTTGGCCTTCTTAAAAATTCTTATTCGTTATTTCTTCAGGTCAAAACGATCTAAATTCATTACCTTTGTCCATGCTTTGACAAAGTCTTTTATGAATTTTTCTTTACCGTCATCAGCCGCGTAAACTTCAGCAATTGCACGAAGCTCAGAGCTTGAACCAAAGACTAAATCAACAGAGGTTGCCTTCCATTTAAGTTCGCCGGTTTTTCTGTCGCGACCTTCGTAAACTCCATCCAAAATGTCAGACTTTTTCCACTCGGTTGACATGTCGAGCAGATTTACGAAGAAGTCATTGGTGAGAACTCCTGGTTTTTTAGTGAGAACCCCAAATTCAGATTTATCCGCATTTGCGCTCATTGCTCTCATTCCTCCAACTAAAGCAGTCATTTCTGGCACAGTTAAATCGAGCATGTAAGCGCGATCAATCAGTGAATTAATCGGTGAAATCACATCGCTCTTGCTATGATAATTTCTGAATCCATCAGATTTAGGCTCTAACACGGCGAATGATTTAACGTCGGTTTGCTCTTGCGAAGCGTCACCGCGACCAACTTGGAAAGGAATTTTAACATTAATCCCAGCATCGTGAGCTGCTTTTTCAATTGCAGCTGACCCGCCAAGCACAATCACGTCAGCAAGAGAAACTTTCTTGCCGCCACTCAAATTCTTATTAAAATTCTTCTGAATCTTTTCTAAGACACTCAGCGTTTTAGCCAAATCTTGCGGATTATTAACTTCCCAGTTCTTTTGCGGCTCTAGACGAATACGCGCTCCATTTGCTCCGCCACGCATGTCGGTAGAACGGAAAGATGCAGCTGAAGCCCAAGCAGTTCTAACAAGTTCAGATTTGCTTAATCCAGATTTCAGAATTTGTACTTTTAGATTTTCAGTTTCAGAAGCATTGATTAGAGGGTGCTTAATCGAGGAAATTGGGTCCTGCCAAGATAAAACTTTTTTTGGAGATTCTTTCCCGACATATCTAGCGCTTGGCCCCATATCGCGATGAGTAAGCTTAAACCAGGCGCTGGCAAAAGCCTTTTCAAATTCTTTTGGATTTTCTTGGAAGCGTTTTGCGATTTTTTTGTATTCAGGATCGAATTTTAATGACATGTCAGTTGTTAGCATAACTGGCGCATGTCTTTTGCTAAAATCGTGAGCATCAGGAACCAAATTTGATGCTCTTTTGTCGCTAGGAATCCATTGAATTGCACCGCCGGGACTTTTGGTTTTCACCCAATCGAAGGCAAAGAGATTTTCAAGATAATCATGCGTGAAAGCTGCTGGGCTAGAAGTCCAAGCGCCTTCTAATCCGCTTGTAACAGTATCAATTCCTTTGCCACTTCCGCATTTATTTTTCCAGCCCATGCCTTGGTCTTCAATAGCCCCGCCAGCAGGATCAACGCCAACGCACTTTCCTGGATTATGTGCGCCGTGAGTTTTACCAAAACTATGTCCACCGGCAATTAGGGCCACAGTTTCTTCATCATTCATCGCCATAAGACCGAAAGTCTCGCGTATTTGATGAGCTGCAGCAATTGGATCTCCATTACCATTTGGACCTTCTGGATTTACGTAAATCAAGCCCATGGTTGTTGCGCCAAGCGGTTTTTCAAGTTTGCCGTTTTTGTCGAAACGATTACTTGCCATGAATTTATTTTCCGGACCCCAGTAAACTAAATCTGGCTCGAAGTCATCAGTTCTGCCACCAGCAAATCCAATTGTTTTGAAGCCCATTGATTCAAGCGCAACATTGCCAGAAAGAACCATTAAATCAGCCCAAGAAAGTTTGCTGCCATATTTTTGTTTGATCGGCCAAAGTAAGCGTCTTGCCTTATCTAGATTGGCGTTGTCTGGCCAGCTATTAAGAGGCTCAAATCTTTGTTGTCCGCCGCCAGCACCGCCGCGACCATCTTCGGTTCTATAAGTTCCAGCACTGTGCCATGCCATACGAATAAAGAATGGACCATAATTTCCATAATCAGCTGGCCACCAATCTTGTGAGGTAATCATCACTTTTTTGATCTCTTTTTTCAGAATGTCGATGTCGAGTTTGGCAAATTCTTTTGAGTATTCGTAATTACTGCCGTAAGGGCTTGATTCAGCTGAGTGTTGGCGAAGAGGTGAAAGATTAACTTTATTTGGCCACCAAAATTCATTTGGTTTTATCTCTCTTTTAGTGAGATCTAAGTGATTTGAATTGCTTGAGCAACCAGCAATTGTAAGGGATGTGATGATTAGAAATTTGTTTAATTTCATGAGTGATTCTAATTGTTAATGACGTAGGGAGTATTTTTCATTGTTAGTGAACAAGCCTGAAACTTTTACTAACCTTTTTCAAAAGCCACTAAATTTATTTTAAGAATGTTCAAAAAGAATCAACGCTACGTTGCCCCCCAATTTCTAAAAACCTTTTTCCTCTCAGATTGATGTAAATTCAGTGTAATTTGCAGCGACGGCGTTTGTAAAAAAGAAGATTGATGTGGACTTGTTGAGGTTTGCTAAATCACAACACTCGCCATTCGAGGGGGGTTAGGATTTTGTGAATAAGACTCCAGAGGTCTCGACTCCGCTCGACCGGCGAAAAGTCTGGGAGAGCAACTTAGCTCGACCGGCGAAAAGACTGGGAGCAAAACTCCGCTCGACCGGCAGAAAGGCCAAGGCTACAAAACTTCGCTCGACCCCGGCGAAAGTGCCGGGAGTAAGGCTCAGCTCGATCGGCAAAAAGGCTAAGACTGCGCACTAGGGCAGTGTGCAGGTATTCATTACAATCCAAGCTCCAGCAGCGCCGCATTTTTTTATATAATTTTTGTCAAAATCTGAACCAGTACAAGCTTTCCCGTAAACCGTTTGTCCGAACCAGGCATTCCAGAGTAAATCATTTGCTGCATTTCGAGTAGCGTTGGTGTTGTAGTTCGCATCTAAATTATTGTTGCAGGGCAAAAGACGGTAGAGATCAAATTCAGCAACCATTTGCCCAGGACTTGAATAGAGAATGATGTCGTCAAACGTGTCACTATTTTCTGAAATCGAGATAAAATCTTTGTCGAAGTTTGGAGTGCTTCCAATCCTGATGCCGTTACTCACTTCATCGACATCACTTGAAGCTGTATTTTGAGTGGTTGAATTAATACCAAACGCGCTCTTCTTATTCGCTCCGTAACTAATAAGAGCGAAAACTCCGTTTGATAATGTGTTAATTGTTGATCCGCCACTCTTCTCATAAATCGTAATATTGTTTCCGGTGTTATTAGTAGCGTAGATCGAGAAATTAGCCTGAGCAAAATTTGGAGAGGCGCTGAGATTGGCAGTGGCGGTAAAGTTTTTGTCAACAACGTAAGCAATTTTATCTTCAAAGCCATCTTCACCATTATCTTTTGAAAGCCCGAGAGACGCCACAGGAACCATTCCATAAACTAGATTAGAGTTTGCGGTAGAAGCGTAAGTCCCAGACCCAGAGCAAATTCCGGCAGCTCCAACTGAAACTCCATAATTCGCGTCAGACTTCGTAAGCAGAATATTTGCAGGACAAGGAAGCCTTCCATTTGTCGCAATAAAAGTTCCAAGAGCGTTGTAGATCAGATTTTCGCGATCTTTGGTAACTTTTACTTTGGCAATAGCAATACTTCCAACCGCTGTCGTCATTGCTCCGGTAATCAAAATTGAAATGATTACGATTACGATTGAGAGCTCTAGTAATGAGTAAGCTGTAGGTTTCTTTTTTAGCATGTTTTTTCGTTTAAATAAAACCATTAGTTACCACATGATTGGTTACCGGAAGAGCAGGTAGTTACAGGTGAGTCACAACTAGTGCGGCCATTAAGAGCGAAGCCATTCTGTTCACCAGTATAAGTGAAATATCCGTCTAAACATCTGAACGTGGCCGCATTACAAAGGTTTCTGTCTGGGCAACCGTTGCCGCATCTTCTTTTTTGTAGGTGACCAAAATATGCGATAGCAGTATGAGCTACGCTGTAGCCTACGCCGCCACTGCGACAAGCACTGATGATTGCGCTCGCATTCCTACTATCATCATTGCAGCTATATTGATGAAATACATTCCCATCAGAAAATACAGTGCCAGAAGTACTATCTAAATTACTACAACTCCTGCAAGCGCTGCAATCATTAGTAATGGACAAAGTTCCATTGCTACATGCGGCCGAAGGAGCGTCGTTTGTCCTGTCAGTTGTGGTTGCAGAGCATGTTTTAGATGAATCATTAGAAGAGCGAGAGCCTCCGATTATTGCGTACCCAAGATTAGTTCTGCACGACAATGGAACAATAGAACCGCTAGAATAAGCTTGTGTAGCTCCTGTATACACCGCTCCAGTGCCAACATTTTGGTTTTGAGTCAGGTTGCAATAGACGCAAACGGTGCAATCATTAATAGGGTACAAAGTTCCATTGCTGCATATGGCCTGAGGAAAGTCGGTTGCGGTTGTCGATCTGTCAGTTGGGCTTGAATAGCATGTTTGAGATAAATTATCAGAATCACGAGAACCTGTGATTATTTTGCGCCCATAATTAGCTCTGCACGACAATGGAACAATAGAGCCGTTAGAATAAACTTGTGAAGTTCCTATATACTTCGCTCCAGTGCCAACATCTTGGTTGTTAGTCAGGCTGCAAGTGCTGGTACCAATGACAGAGCAAGACTCATTTTGTATCGTAAAATTCCCATTCGTTCCGCATTTTTTGCTAAAACGAAGATCTTGATTTGGCGAAGGGCAAAATCCTTTTTTGCTGTAAACAATTCCGTCATACCAAGTATCACCACCAATGTTGGAAGTGTTTTCGTATTGAGAATTGGTATTGTTGCAAGGCACCAGATACATAATATCTGGGTAGTCGGCGATGATATCTTTCATTGTTTTATAAAAGACTAAATCATCAAAAGAGTTGCTGGCTGGTGAGGAAGAGATAATTGTAGAAGCAACGCCATTAGAGTTCGTAGCCTCATCCGCATCAGAAGAAGTGGCATTGGCAGATGCTGATCTGGCGTTGTAAGCGCCTAGCTTATTTGGCCCCGCACTGACCATTCCCAATACCGCATTGGGAGTAACATTCTGTCTTGATCCAGCTGGATTTGATTGAATTAACCAAAGATTTGAAGGAGTTGCAGATAGTTGATTATTAGCCATTGTAGAGAAATTAGTATCACCAAAATTAGGTGCGGCATTTAAGTTGGCGGCGGCGGTAAATCTTTTATCGACGAAATAGACGATCTTGTTACCAAAACCATCTTCAGCATATTCCGACGGAAGGTCTAATGTATGAGTCGGAACCGCGCCCAAAATATAATTTGTAGAAATCGCAGTAACCCCAGAAACAGTCACGCAACCTCCTGAAGTTCCATAATCAGAATCAACCGACTTAACCTTAGTTAGCGGAGCCGGACAAGGCAGAGATTTATTAACTCTTATGTAATTCCCGAGAATTTTATACACCCTATCCATTCTCTCTTTCGTTAGGCGGGTTTGATCGTTCTTTAAATTATCCACCGAGATCGTTAACGCACCAGCAACAAGCGTAGAAATAATTACTAAAACAATCGACAACTCGATGAGGGAGTAAGCTCTCTGAATGTTTGCAAATTTTCTTTTCATTTCTTTGTTATTTTTTTTGACAAATCCAACTTCTTTTCTACGTTGCGCCACCTTCGATTTTGAAGCCAAGGTTTTATTTAAGAATTTTTTGTGGGGATATAGCTCAGTTGGTAGAGCACCTGCTTTGCAAGCAGGGGGTCCGGAGTTCGAGTCTCCGTATCTCCACCATTTCTTCGCTGATTTATTGTTGCTGTTCTGGTTTGCTAATTTGATGCTTGTTTTTTTGTTGGTCAGTTTGTTATTTAGCCATCTTCTCTAGTTCAAGAACAATTCTCAAACATGAAAAAAATTCTCGTAAAAAATCCCATCGTTGAAATTGACGGCGACGAAATGACTCGCGTCATTTGGAAATTTATTAAAGAAAAATTAATCCTCCCCTACCTCGATTTACCGATTAAATATTTCGATCTTGGTGTTGAAAATCGCGACGCAACTCTAGATCAAGTAACCATCGATTCAGCCAACGCTATCAAGGAATGCGGCGTGGGAATTAAATGTGCAACAATCACTCCCGACGAAGCACGTAAAATTGAATTTAATCTCAAAGAAATTTGGAAATCGCCAAATGGCACGATCAGAAATATTCTCGACGGAACGGTTTTTCGTGAACCGATCGTCTGCGCGAATGTTCCGCGCCTTGTTCCAAATTGGACTTCCCCAATCATCGTCGGCCGTCACGCTTTTGGTGACCAATATAAAGCAACAGATTTTGTTGTTCCCGGCAAAGGAAAATTAACGATTAAATTCGAAGGCGAAGATGGAAAAGTAATCGAGCACGAAGTTTTTAAATTCAAAGGCGGAGGCATTGCCTTGGCAATGTATAACACCGACGAATCAATTCGCGGATTTGCCAATTCTTGCTTCAACTTAGCCGTACAAAAAAACTGGCCGCTTTATCTCTCAACAAAAAACACAATTCTAAAAAAATACGACGGTCGCTTCAAAGATATTTTTGCCGAAATTTATGAAAAAGATTTCAAAGAAAAAGTTCACTACGAACACCGTTTGATCGACGACATGGTCGCAAGCGCATTGAAGTGGAGCGGCAATTTCATCTGGGCCTGCAAAAATTACGACGGCGATGTTCAGTCTGATTCAGTCGCGCAAGGCTTTGGCTCTTTAGGCTTGATGACTTCAGTTCTAATAACTCCAGACGGAAAAATAATGGAAGCCGAAGCCGCTCACGGCACGGTAACCAGACATTTCCGCGAACACCAAAAAGGCAACCCAACTTCAACTAACCCCCTCGCCTCAATATTCGCATGGACCCGCGGCCTTGAGTTCCGCGGCAAACTTGACGGCAATCAAGAACTAATCGACTTCTGCCACAAATTAGAAAAGGTCTGCATCGCCACAGTAGAGTCCGGCAAAATGACCAAAGATCTCGCCGTTTGCATTTACGGAAACAAGGTGGAGCATGGGAAACACTATCTCTACACCGAGGAATTCTTGGAAGAGATTGCGAAGAATTTAACTAATTAATCATGCCTTTATCGACAGCTTTACAGCAAAGTATTGAGAGACTTCAGTCCGAACTAAAAAAAGCCAAGGGAGATTCTTTTAAAAAAAAGCTTTTAGCTATACTTTTTGAGCCCCTTTCTATTTCTAGACAAACATCCCAGAAAGCAACTGGAGACGTAAAAAAAGAATTCGAAATCATTGCCACAAGCATTGGTACCGCACACACAAAAGGCGATAATGAACAAGATCAATTCAAAGAAGAGTTCATTGCAAAATTTTTCGAATATTTTGAATCAACAGAAACTGAAGAAAACAAGGGAGGCAAAAAAGTAAAA
>CAMBES010000043.1 GCA_945865855.1 Rhizobium sp. Q54
GGATCTTGGCGCAAAACGCGTAATTCAAACTTTATTGGTTCAAACTTTTCGATCTCGTTAGCAAAGAAAATAAGGTTCTAGTTTTGCGTGATTTTCATGCTGAAAATTTAATGGAGATTAACAGAGGCGTTGGACTACTAGACTTCCAAGATGCCGTGATTGGTCCTGCTGCTTATGATTTGGTTTCATTGCTGGAAGATGCCAGGCGCGATGTTGACGAAAAAACGCGACAGAAAATTCTTGAATATTACCTAGAAAAATCTGGTTGTGATGCCAAAGTTTTTCTGCGCGATTATTCGATTTTGTCATTGCAGCGTAATGTTAAAATTCTTGGAATTTTTTCACGACTCTCGAAGCGCGACAACATGCATCATTACTTAAGTTTAATTCCACGAGTCCTCCATTTTGTTGAGGCAAGACTTGAGGATGAAATATTTTCCGAAATAAAAAAATTAATCAGCCATGAGTAAAAAATTTGAAAATGTTTCGATGACTGAGGCGACTCCAGAAAACTTAAAATTACTTACTGAAGTTTTTAAGCGAATCGAGGATGAAACTGCCGAAACTGCGGAGATGATTTTCGACTATTTAGTCGACATAATGGATGATAAGATCATGACCGGAGAGATTCCTGATCATCCAAATCCAAAAGTTAACGCTTATATTAAAATCCTTAATCGGCTATTTCGCTTCTCGCGGAAAAATTCGGCCAAGGGTGGCTTTAGAGTAATCAATCGCAAAACCGTTAAGGATTTAGATAAAAAAACTTACACCTTCTGTATGTGTTTCGATGGCGGCGTTTCTCTGGATGTTCTTTGCGAAATTGTTAATGCAGAAAATCAGGCGAGAACGCCAACGGCATCTCCGGTAAGAGTGATGGTAAAGCAGGCATTTGGAGGAGCTAAAGCCACTTCGCATTATCACGGCGCGTGATAAAATTTTCTCTTCTCCTCATCAGATTTTATCAGCTTCTTCTCTCTCTATTTCTCGGTTCTTGCAAATGTCGTTTTGCTCCGACTTGTTCTAATTACATGATGGAGGCGATTACAAAAAAAGGTCTATTCAAAGGCTTTTTTCTTGGAGTGAAGCGAATTTTTAAATGTCATCCTTTTTCAAATAAAAGTGGTTTTGATCCAGTCAAATGATGTTAATTCGCCTCATTATAATCCTAATTATTAGCTGCACTTTTCAGAGTTTTGCCTTTGCTGAAAATCAGACTCTAGATGAAATTAATGCCGATCTAAAAGCCAAGAAGGCAGAATTAGAGCCTTTTGATCAGGCCAAGGTAAAAGTTGATGTTGAATCGCTAGGTCTTGATGACGTTGATAAAAAAGAGGATAAAAAATCTATCGAAGTGAAATCGCCACCACCAGCACCTGTAGGACAAGAAACTCCTGAAGCTTCACCTTCAAAAGTTAAAGACGGTGTCGATTCAGAAAAAAAAGTCGAAGAAGTAAAAAAGATCGACGAAGTTAAGGTTGAGCAATCAGCTATTACACCTGCTTCTGCAAGCGATACCAAAAAGCCCAGCGATCAATACCTCAATGCGCAAAAGAAAAAAAACATGAAAAGGCGCTTGGAAATGGAGCGTCAAAAAAAAGGAAATGCCAAGAAGCAAAAAGATAAAATCGAAAAGTTTAAAAAGTTACGCGACCTCTATTTGCTTGAATCAAATGAAGGCGATGCTGAAGAAAAAATTACGCCACGTAAAAAAAATTTAAATCCTTTTGCAAACGAAGAGATGCCGGCATTGCCGATTCTTAATCGTTACCGCAGTGGAGAAAATAATCATATTCCGATCATTTTAACTCCGAGAGAAAAGGTGGATCTTTTGTTTAAAGCAATTTCAACAAATAACGTTTCATTCTTTAATGACAGCTACAGAGGAGTTGAAAATCCTAATGTGCAAAATGCTTTTGGTGATACCATTTTGACCTACGCGATGTTGATGAGAAGATATTCAATCGTCGCTTCAATAATCGCTAAAGGTGCCGATGTGAACATGATAAATAAACTTGGCTACACGCCAGTTAACATCGCAATTGAGTTGTTGGATTTTAAATTATTGGAAATGCTCGTGAACAATAAAGCTGATCTGAATTATCTCGATGCTTTTGGTCGTAGTTATTTGATGCATGCGGCGCGAGTTGGTTTTCTTCCTGCTGCAGATCTTTTTTTATCTAACGGTATTGATGTAAATTTGATGGATAAAGATGGCTTTACCGCATTAGCAATCGCATATCGCCATAAGAAAGAAGTACTTGTGCAATATCTATTAAAACACGGCGCAAAAACCTGGATTGAAAAACCTTACGATCCCAAAAATCAGTCATTAATTCAAGAGTTGGAAAATCGCTGGAAATAGATTGGAAAAAAAAGCAGCCCTTCTTACAAGACTTAGTCATATTTTTTATAATATTTTCTCATACACAATTAACATGAATCGTTACCTAAAATTATTCTTTATTGCTATAGCTGGAGCCTGTCTGCTGGCTAGTCCATCAATTCACGCGCAAATAAAAAATATTTATAACTCTAGCGAAGAAGACGTTGCTGGAATTACTTCTCTGATGTCTGCGGTAATAAGCGGAGATATTGATGGCGTAAAGTTTTTTGCTAAATCTGGAGCTGAATTAGTTAATCAAAAAAACATCGGTGGCGCAACTCCTCTGCTTTTAGCTTGTCGCGAAGGTAATTTAGAAATCGCTAAAATTTTAATTGATAATGGTGCTAATATCAACGCTACAGACAATGAAGGTTGGACGCCTCTAATGCGTGCGGCTCTGGCTGGCAAAAAAGATGTAGTAGATCTTCTGATGACAAAAGATACACAAGCTGCTGCGGTTAATTCGATTGGTGAATCGGCAATTTTTCACGCAACCTCATCTGATTGTAATGAGTGTTTGAGCTCGATATTCAGGAAATTTAATTTTATTAAATTCATGGATATCAGTCTTTTAAAAAACCAACTTACAGATTCATTTACGATCGCTAAAAATCACGACAACCAAGTTGCTCAAAATATCCTTAGTAGTTATCTCGATCGAGTTACTAAAGCTTCATCTTTAGCTTCTGGAGCAATTGATCAAGATAAGCAGGTATTGGCATCAGACTCCTCAACTGCAACGGAAAAGAAGCCTGTAAATGTCACGGAATTCATTTTAAAAACCGATGGAAAAAAAGTTAAGACGACAAAAGTTGTAGATGCATCACCCCTGCTCGAATCCAAAAAAAAACTCACTGAAGGAGGTCTTTCTCAGCAAGAAATTCTCGCTAAGAAATTTAAACTAATCGTTGGTGAGGAAGGTAAGTTGGTTAATAAAACTAAGCATAAAATTGGTGTAGTTAAGAGCGAGGAAAGTGAGGCAAGGTTTGTTCTAATCGAAAAAAATGTTAAAGATGACGCCTCTGTTGCCGTAGAGGAAATTTCGCTTGCGCAATCAGCACCAATCGGGAGCGAAATTTATAAACTTAATCGCGGTCCAGAAGGAAAATTAATCAAACGCAGGCCAATCAAAAAGAATATAGTTGCTGCGCGACCAGCAAGTGATTCAGCAGTGATTACAACGAGTAAAATCTTAGAGCCTAAAACTCCAACTTCTGTCGTTACTGCTCCCGCAGCTGTTCCTGCTTCAGCCCCAACTGACATGGCAGCTCCTGTGGCTAAGCCGCAAGAGCCAGTCGCTCAACCTCCAGTCGCTAATCAGCCTAAATAATAGATTTCATTTTTTTGATCACCTTTGTAAGTCCGTCAAATATGGCTTCGCCGATGATAAAGTGACCGATGTTAAGCTCAGTAATTTGCGGAATTTTTGCGATCATTGCCGCAGTTTTGTAATCTAATCCGTGGCCGGCGTGACATTCTAAGTCTAGCTCATTAGCGAGTTTGGCACATTTTAAAATCTTCGAAAATTCCTTTTTTTGCGCCGCACTTTTTTTGTGACAAAATTCTCCGGTGTGTAATTCAACGATATCAGCACCGACTTTTTTTGCGGCTTTAATTTGCTCTTCATTAGCATCGACAAAAAGTGAAACTTTGATTTTTGGAAGAGTTTTTGCGGCGTGAATTTTTTTAATCATTTCGTGCAAAATTTTTTCATTCTTGACGACATCGAGACCGCCTTCTGTTGTAACTTCCTGTCTTTTTTCAGGCACAATGCAAACCGCATTGGGCCTGGTTTTAAGAGCAATCGCCAGCATCTCTGCTGTGGCTGCCATTTCTAAGTTAATCGGCAGTTTAATTTCTTTTTTCAGTCTAACCAAATCTTCGTCGCGAATGTGGCGACGATCTTCTCGTAAGTGAATTGTGATTCCATCGGCACCAGATTTTTGTGCTAAAATTGCTGCAACAACTGGATCGGGGTGGATGCCACCACGCGCATTTCTTATGGTTGCAACGTGGTCAATGTTAACTCCTAATCTGATTTTATTTTGAATTTTTCTTTTCATAGATGACTAAAAAAGTGAGGTAAGAAATGCAGCACAAAACGATTGTAATTGGAAAGCCAACAGAGCCAAAGAGATTGAATAAAAGCCCACCAACTAAGCTTCCGCACATTGCGCCAATTGATCCGATTAATTGAAAAGTTGCATTAGCGGCAACTAATTTTTCTTGCGGATAATCATCGTTACAAACTTTGAAAACTGAGATAAAAATGCAGGCGATAAATATTCCAAAAATAAAATAAATGCTGAGCAAAAAGAGGTAAGAGTGGAAAAAAATTACTGCCAAGAAACAACAGAGACAGCCTAAAAATCCAAAATTAATTAGTTGATAAGGAGTCCATTTTATTAAAAGAAATCCTACAACAGGATCGATGAATCCACTAGCCATGTAAGCAGTAATTAAAAGACCGGAAGCCTCGTAAGAAAATCCAGTTTTTACTCCAAAAATTACGCTAAAGGCGACAAGAAAGAAAGATTGAAAATCAAGAAAAAATCTTCCCAAAAAAACTCGAGGATTTTTTTTAAAAAATTCTTTTAAGGCGATTCTTTCTGACTCTAATTTTGGTTGAGGTGTATTGTTCAGAGGTTTTAGACAGAAGAAGGAGAGGGCGGCTAAGGTTGCAGAAATTGCAAATGATAAATAATGATCAGCGCCACTAAACTTTACTATTATTGGCCCAAGCGCAATTCCAGCACAAATCAACATGCTAAAAATTCCAAGCACTATACCACGCTGATCATTTCTTAGAAGCATGTTAAGCCATGATTGGCGGGTGATTACGTATATGAACCACATCGCGCCCATCAAAAATGCGAGTGCACCCCAGAGATAAAAATTTTGGTAGAAATAGATTATTAAAATAATGGCGGCGTAAGTGAAGCATGCTAAGCGCAGAGCCCTCATCATTGTCAGTCGCGCTACAATTTTACTCAAAAAGAATGACATTAAAATTCCGCCAAAGGCATCCAAGGTGAAGGCAAGTCCAATATTTTTAGTACTGACTCCGTGCTTGTTGAGAATGGTGGGAAAGGTAACTAAATTAATTCCCATCGCCATCGCAAAAAGCACGACGCTGAGAAATAAAAAATTAAGCTCGCGTGAAAATTTAAAGTTTTGCAGCATTTCTGATTTTTACTTAAATAAATTATTTTTTATGAAGTTGTAAATTACCCAATGCTTTGCGCCTGTGTCATTTGTGATTTTTGATTGGCGATTTACTCTCATTAATGTTCGTCACTTTGAACAGAGCGAAGAAATCTAAAATTTATATTTTAAATAGATTGCTTCGCTGTAGTCGTAATAACGAGCTATAAATCTTAAATCCCAAATTAATGAGCAAGACCCCTTTGCTTGATCAGATTCATTTTCCTGCTGATCTAAAAAAATTATCGCGTGAAGAGATAAAAAAACTCGCCGGCGAATTACGTTACGAAACAATTTCTGCAGTCTCGAAAACTGGCGGACATCTAGGTGCTGGGCTTGGTGTGGTTGAGTTAACTTGCGCGTTGCATCAAGTTTTTAATACGCCGCATGATAAGTTGATTTGGGATGTTGGACATCAAGCCTATCCGCATAAAATTCTCACTGGTCGACGTGAAAAAATGCGCACGATTAGACAACCAAAAGGATTGTCTGGATTTACCAAGAGAGCGGAAAGTGAGTTTGATCCATTCGGGGCAGGGCATAGCTCTACATCTATCTCCGCAGCGCTGGGCATTTCGGTTGCAAAAAAAATTAAGAAAGAAAAGTCGTATGTAATCGCGGTGATTGGCGATGGCGCGATGTCTGGCGGAATGGCCTTCGAAGCCCTGAATAACGCGGGCGCACTTGAGGATAAATTTTTTCTCGACAATCGTTTGATCGTAATTCTAAACGACAATGACATGTCGATCGCCCCCCCAACCGGAGCGCTTTCGCATTATTTTTCTCGTGCGGCTTCGTCGAAATCTTACTTAAAAATTCGCGACGTTGCTAAAAAACTTCCCGACCGTCTTTCCCATTTTTCCCGCAAGTTTGAAAAGGCGGCGAAGGAATGGTGGATGGGCGGAAATATCTTCGAGGAGTTAGGATTTTACTATATTGGCCCGATCGACGGCCACAATCTAGACGTGCTAATTCCGATTTTAGAAAATATTCGCGACAGCAAATCTACCGATCCAATTCTTATTCACTGTGTTACCCAAAAAGGCCGCGGTTATGTTGAGACGATGCAATCTGACGACAGATTACACGCGGTGGCAAAATTTGATGCCGCCACGGGAGTTCAGCACAAAACAGTCGCACAATTTCCGAGTTTCTCAAAAATTTTTGGTAAACGTCTCGCTGAACTTGCAAAAAAAGATGAAAAGATTTTAGCGATTACCGCCGCGATGCCTTCTGGCACCGGTCTTGATGTCTTTGCTAAAGCTCATCCAGAAAGAATGTTTGATGTTGGAATTGCTGAGCAACATGCGGTCACTTTCGCCGCTGGCCTTGCTACTGAAGGTATGAAGCCTTACGCAACAATCTATTCAACTTTTTTGCAACGTGCTTATGACCAAGTTGTTCACGATGTTGCTGTGCAAAAATTGCCAGTTCGTTTTGCGATTGATCGCGCCGGTTTCGTTGGCGCTGATGGCCCAACTCATGCGGGCTCATTCGATATTTCTTACCTAATTAATTTGCCTAATTTTATTTTGATGGCCTCTGCCGACGGACAAGAATTAGTAAAAATGATCAACACCGCAAATTCAATTAACGACCGTCCATCCGCCTTCCGCTTTCCTCGCGGTGAAGCAACCTCTGAAATAAATTTCTCTGACGACGAAATTTTAGAAATAGGAAAAGGTCGTTTGATTCAACAAGGCAGTAAAGTCGCAATCATTTCTTACGGCGCGATTTTAAGTAACACTATTGCCGCCGCGAAAATTTTTGAAGAATCACAAGGCTTAAAAATAACCATAGCTGACGCAAGATTCGCCAAACCTCTCGACGAAAAATTAATCACCAACCTCGCCAAAAATCACGATTTGTTGATCTCAATAGAAGAAGGTGCAATCGGTGGATTCGGTTCAGCTGTAACGCAATTTTTGTTAAACTCAGGATTGATGGACCAAAAAACTTTTAAATTTCGCTCGCTCGTTATGGCCGATAAATTTATCGAGCAGAATAAAATTGATGAGATGCAGGAAGAGGCAGGAATTGGGGTTGAGTCAATTTTGAAATTGATTCGATCTTTTGAGATTTAAGTTTGCGATGAACTTTTCTAGATTTCGGATAAGCGCCATGCTTTAGAAGCAATCATCACAAGAGCTATGAATTCAGAAAATATTTAAAAAGATGAAAAGGCTTTCCTTAATTTCTCAATCGCCTCTTTCACTTGTTTTGAAGTGATGTTCAAAGGTGGAAGTAAACGGATCACATTATCACTAGCTGGAACTACTAATAGACCTTGATTTATAAGCTTCTGAGTCATCTCAGTATTCATAATTTTTTCGTTGATTTTGATTCCGAGCATTAGGCCGACGCCGCGGATTTCGTCGACAATATTCGGAAATTTTTTGTGAAGATTTTGAAGCTCAGATTTTAACTCGTAGCCGATTTTTCTGACGTTTTCTAAAAAGTTTTTTTCGAGCATCACGTCAAGAACTGCATCCGCCACAGCCATTGCCAGTGGATTGCCGCCGTAGGTTGTGCCATGAACACCGATAGTCATTCCGCTTGCGGCTTCTTTTGTTGCGAGACATGCGCCAAGGGGAAAGCCGCCAGCGATCGCTTTGGCGGTGCCAACGATGTCGGGTTTTACGTCGTAGAAATTGTGGGCGAAAAGATGTCCGGTTCTGCCCATGCCGCACTGAACTTCATCGAAGGCGAGAAGAAGATTTTTTTCGTCGGCAATTTTACGTAATTCTTGAAGGAATTTTTTTTCAGAAGCTCGTATTCCTTCTTCGCCCTGGATTGGTTCAATTAAAATTCCTGCAGTGTTTTCGGTGATTGCATTTTTGACCGCTTCGATATTTCCAAACTCAACATTGTCGAAACCATCGAGCGCAGGTCTGAAGCCTTCGAGATATTTTTCTTTAGCGGCGGCAGAAATTGTGGCAATTGTGCGGCCGTGAAATGCACCGGTGAAAGTGATGATGCGATTTTTGTTCGGCTGATTTTTGCAGAAAAAATAACGACGAATCATCTTTATTATGCATTCGATACTTTCTGCGCCGGAATTGCAGAAGAAGACATAATCGGCAAAGGTGTTAGCAGTTAATCTATCGGCGTATTTATTGAGCTCGTTACTGTTGTAAATATTTGAAATATGCCAAAGTTTTTTTGCTTGAGCGGTGATCGCTTCAACCATTTTTGGATGGCAATGACCCAAAGCGTTAACAGCAATTCCCGCACCAAAATCAAGATATTTTTTTCCATCATTGTCGAAAAGATAAGCACCTTCGCCATGCGAAAATTTAACGTTATAGCGTTTATGAACGGGAAGAAGACTGGGAGATGTAGTCATTTTGATTTTTAACTTTAGAAAAACAGAAGCGTGCGCAGATAAAACTAAAATCTAAATCTAAAATCTAAATTTAATGATTCTCGACTCTCCAGAAACTAAACAAAAAATCCTTAAAGAATTTCTAAAAACTTGCGCTTTCGACGGATGGAGCAAGGAAGCACTCGCTAAGGCCGCTGCGAATTGCGGGATTGGCGAAAACTTTCTACCGTTAATTTTTGAAAACGGCCTGCTTGATTTAGCGGAATTTTATTTTGAATCGCAAAATGAGAAATCTGCTGAATTGCTCGGAGGTCTCGAGGGGAAAAAAATCCGCGATAAAATCCGCCTTTCGCTTTACGCGAGATTTGAAGTTGAGAAAGAAAATAAAATTGCTTTGCAGAGGCTAATTAATTTTTATCTAAATCCCAAAAACTTTACCTCGCTTGAAACTGGTCCAAGGCCTGCATTTCAAGGTTTGCAAGCTTGTTACAAGATCGCCGATTTTATTTGGCAAAATATCGGTGATCAATCAACTGACTTCAACTACTACACCAAAAGAGTAACTCTCGGTAAAATTATCTTTCGTGCCGTTTCGATTTTTCTAAAGGACGGTGATATTAATAATTTTATCGATGTTGAAATAGAAAAAGTGATGCATTTCGAGAAGTTAAAATCCCAAGCTAAAAACTTTCTGGCTAAAAAAACTTTTTGCGAAATTTTTCTTAATGAAAAAGGTTTGCCGCGCTCACCGAAAGAGATTGTTAAAAATCTCCCATTCTTTCGTTTATTTTCTTAATCCATGGCTACGACATTCAATACTCTTGATCTAATATTTCTTGCCTTCACAGCCATTTTTGTGCTTACGGCAGTTCTTCGTGGTTTTGTAAAAGAAATTTTTGCTCTGTTTAATTGGGTGATATCTTTGACCATTTCTTACTTTCTTACGCCCTACATCACCGATCTTCTTGCTGCTCATTTCGAGAGTAAAATGGCAGTCGATTTAGTAACGCGAAGCGGTGTATTTGCTTTGGTATTTTTAATCACCGCCTTTTCTACCTCAGGCCTGCGCGACTCTTTTTATAAAAAGATGCCGAGAGTTTTTGATCGCTCTCTCGGTTTGCTTTTTGGCTTCGTAAAAACGCTGATAATTTTTGGCGTTATTTATTCGGTTTATTTCAGCGCTTACGATCTTGTTCTTGGCAACAAATTGAAGGATACAAAAAAAGAACCTGAGTTGTTGGAAAAGGCAAAATGTCGTAGCTTGTTGAAATTTTCTGGTGAGATGGTTGGTCCTTTCGTAATAAAATTCTTTGAAGCTATCACACAAAATTTTGATCACGTTATGCCAAAACCTGAGGATTTTTTGAAAAATAAAATTGACGAAATCATCAAAGAAAAATCTGCGGAAGCCGTTGATGGTGCTGCGATTGACGAAAATGCTAAGCCAATGACGGATGAAGAGTTGAGGGCCATGGGAGACAGTGGTTACAGCAAAAAGAATATCGAAAAAATGAATCAACTAATCGAAATAATTAACAAATAACCTAAAATTTATGTTCAGACTTACCGGAAAAAACGTCTTAGTAACTGGTGCCACTGGAGGCATTGGATCAGCAATCGCCAAGACTCTAGCCAAGCAAGGTGCGAGGTTAGTTTTATCTTCAACTCGCGAAGAAAAGTTACAGGAGTTAGCAAGCGAAATTGGTGGCGATGTAAAATTTCTAACCTGCAATTTATCTGACGTGACAGAGGTTGATGCCTTATTTGACAAGGCTGAAGAGCTTGTCGGTCAAATTGATATTCTAGTCTGCAATGCGGGGAT
>CAMBES010000044.1 GCA_945865855.1 Rhizobium sp. Q54
CTCAAGCCATCAACAAAAGAAGTGTTAATGCCTAGTTTTTTTAACATTTGACCAATTTGCGGCCCACCACCGTGAACCACGATTGGGTTGATTCCAACATGTTTTAACAACACGATATTCTTGGCAAAATTTTTCAAATTATTGTCGCCGCCCATTGCTGAGCCACCGAATTTTACCACGAAAGTTTCGCCGGCAAATTTACGCATGTAAGGCAAGGCTTCGCTAAGAATTTCTACTTTGTGCGTCCACTCTGATCGGTCTTTTTCCTTTTGAAGAGACAGGTCATTAAAAGAAGTGATTGCGCTATCTTTTTGTTTCATTGTTTTTTAGAAAATTGATGAATTAATTTGAGAACGCGATTTCCATGAAATTCTCATCTTAATCAAGAAAATGTTACGACTCTCCAAAAAAATAATTTTAGTACTGATTGGAGTCGGTTTGCTTTGGAGTTTTTGCAGCGCAGCAGAAAAATCATTCTCGGTTAAAAACTTAAAAGTAGCTGAATCTTCAGAAAGTGAAAAAGAAGATTCGGAAGCGGAGTTAGAAGATCTAAAATTTCTCAGCAAAGGTGAAGAAAAAATCCTTAAAAATAGTTTACAAAAGCAACTCGTCAGTAATGAAATTCTGAGTCTCTCTCAGTATTTTCTCGAAGTCCCCGTCTCCCCGCCGAACATTTAGATTAGTCTTCTCAGCACCACTGTTTACTAATTTAATTTAATCTAATGAAAAATCTTTTTATCGATTTGCGACGAGATTTGTCCGCAAGTCTCGTAGTGTTCTTTGTGTCACTGCCTTTATGTCTAGGGGTTGCCCTGGCTTCTGGCGCTCCACTATTTTCTGGAATTATTGCTGGAATAGTTGGTGGGATTGTTGTTGGTGCTCTAAGCGGTTCTACCTTTGGCGTCTCTGGTCCGGCGGCTGGTTTAGCTGTTTTGGTATTGGGCTATATTACCACTCTTGGAGGATCGTTTGATTCATTCTTGTTAGCAGTTGTTTTGGCCGGAGTAATTCAGCTGATTGCTGGATTTCTAGGGTTTGGAACCGTTGCTTATTATTTTCCATCCTCAGTGATAAAGGGAATGCTGAGTGGAATTGGGCTGCTAATAATCATTAAACAGATTCCGCACGCGATTGGTTATGATGCTAATTTTAAAGATGATTTTAGCGCTGAACAGCTAGGCGGTGCTGTGTCGCAAATGTTTAATTACATCACGCCAAATGCTGTAATTATTTCTCTGGTTTCAATGTTCATATTGATCCTTTGGGAAGAGTTCTCTGCTAAGAAACATAAAATATTAAAAGCCATTCCGGGGCCGCTTATTGCTGTCGTGATCGGAATAATTCTTAGTAGTTTTCTTTATCTCGAAGCAAATCACTTGGTGCAGATTCCTGTTGCGGCTAATCCAGGAGAGTTTTTTGGTCAATTTTCTTTTCCAAATTTTTCTCAAATTACCAATCCAGATATTTATGCGATTGCTCTAGTTTTGGCTGTGGTAGCAAGTCTTGAGACTCTTCTTTCTGTAGAAGCGACTGACAAGCTAGACCCAAAAAAGCGCATTACTCCAACCAATCGCGAGTTAAAGGCGCAGGGGGTTGGCAACATTATTTCGGGATTGATTGGCGGCTTGCCGATTACTCAAGTGATAATTCGCTCTACCGCCAATATTGAGTTTGGCGCGAAGAGTAAAATGTCGACTATCCTGCATGGACTTCTTTTGCTATTGTCGGCAATCGCGATTCCTTCTCTGCTTAACAAGATTCCTCTAGCGACACTTGCCTGTGTGCTTTTGCTGGTCGGTTATAAATTAGCTAAACCGCAAATTTTTCGGAAGATTTATGCTGAAGGATACGAGCAGTTTGCGCCTTTTATGGCAACGATTGCGGGGATGTTAATTTTTGATCTACTCAAGGGTGTTGGAATTGGCATGTTGGTGGCAATAGCATTCATTCTTTACCATAATTTTCGCAATGCTTGCAGTCACGTTAAGGAAGCTGAAGGGGCGAATCACAAGCATAAAATCACGCTTTCCGAAGAGGTTTCATTTCTGAATAAAGGCAAGATTTTGCAAATTCTTAATGAGCTTCCTGACGGTTCAAAAGTTCTTATCGACGGCTCTAAATCGACATCAATTCACCATGACGTGAATGAGATAATCAAGAATTTTCAAACCAGCTCTAAAACAAGAAATATCTCGCTCGAGATCAAAGGAATTAATTTAAACCAGAAATAAAATGTACACTTTAACTAAAGAAATTCGCGACGCTTTAACTCCACAAAAAGCAGTCCAGATATTGAAAGACGGCAATGCTCGTTTTGTTAATAATCTTAAAATTAATCGTAATCTTTTCACTCAGGTTAACGAGACTTCTGGGGCGCAGCATCCATTTGCTTTTATCTTGAGCTGTATTGATTCACGCACTTCCGCCGAATTAATTTTTGACCAAGGTTTGGGCGATATTTTTAGCTGTCGCATTGCTGGAAATATCTTGAATGAAGACATTGTTGGCAGCATGGAATTTGCCTGCAAAGTTGCCGGAGCCAAGCTGATCATGGTTCTAGGACATTCAGAGTGCGGCGCAATCAAGGGCGCTTGTGCAGGAGTTGAAATGGGAAGCCTGACGGGTCTCTTGAACAAAATAAAACCAGCAATTGAAGCGGTGAAATCCAACAATTCTGGCGAAGATAATTTTATCGAAAAAGTTGCAGAGACGAATGTTGAGCAAGTTTCGAAAGAAATTCTCGCAAGAAGCAGCATCCTTCGCGACATGCTTAATAATAACGAAATCACTATTGTTAGCGGAATATACAGCGTCTCTACTGGTGAAGTAAATTTTTACTAAATTACAAAATGGAGCGGAAGGTTGAGTAGAAATATTTCCTTCCGCTCCAAGCATAAAATTTCAATTTCATGAAAAAATTTCTAACCACTCTGCGCTACGATTTTCCGGCGAGTATTGTTGTATTATTCGTTGCACTTCCTCTTTGTCTTGGCATCGCCCTTGCTTCTGGCGCGCCACTATTTTCTGGAATTATTTCTGGAATTATTGGCGGGATTGTTGTTGGAATGGCAAGCGGTTCGCGCTTTGGTGTTTCTGGTCCGGCCGCTGGTTTGGTGACGATTGTTTTAACTTATTCTCTCTCGCTTGGCTCGTTCGAAAATTTTCTTGTCGCAACTATTCTCGCCGGCGTGATTCAAGCGGTAATGGGCTACATGCGACTCGGCACCATTGCCTACTACATTCCCGTTTCAGTCATTAAAGGAATGCTCGCGGGCATCGGTGTAATTATTGTAATCAAACAGATTCCGCACGCACTTGGTTACAATCCAGAAATCGTCGGAGATTTTGAAGAATTTCTTTCACAAAATAATTTGTCAAATCTCGAAAATGCTTTGGATTACCTAACTCCGGCAGTAACAATGGTGAGCTTAATCTCAATGACGATTTTGATTTTGTGGGACGGAATTTTATCGCGTCGTCACCGCTTTTTTAAAATGTTGCAAGGGCCACTAATTATCGTCTTTGCTGGTGTGGTAATGAATAAATATTTGCAACTCGACGCCCACCACATTGTACAAATTCCTGTGGTAAAAAGTTTTTCTGAATTTTTTTCACTCTTTATTTTTCCTGATTTTTCAGCGTTAAAAAATTCTCACGTTTACTCGGTAGCGCTGATTTTGGCGGTGACCGCAAGTATTGAAACTCTTCTTTCAGTTGAGGCTGCAGACAATCTCGATCCAGCTCATCACGTTACTAACACTAATCGTGAATTGAAGGCGCAAGGTCTTGGAAATATTATTACCGGATTTCTCGGCGGTTTGCCGATTACGCAAGTAATTGTGCGTAGTAGTGCGAATATTTCTTTCGGCGCAAAGACAAAAAAATCAACAATTCTACACGGTTTTTTACTACTTATTGCCTTCTTGGCGATTCCGGAATTCCTCAACATGATTCCGCTAGCAAGCCTTGCCTGCATTCTTCTCGTTCTTGGTTACAAATTAGCTAAGCCGGCATTATTTAAGAAAATGTACCGCTTAGGTTGGCACGAATTTGTTCCTTTTTTTGCGACGATTTTTGGTGTCGTTTTTTTTAATTTGATCGAAGGAGTGGGTCTTGGAATCGTGATTTCATTGCTTTGCCGCGTAAGAAAAAGCGACGAGGCTTCTTTAACCAAAGAAGAGCGCAGCTCAATCACACCAGAGGTTGCGATAAAATTATTGAAGGAAGGTAATTCGCGTTTTGTGCAGAATCTTAAAGTTAATCGCAACTTACTCAAACAAGTTAATGACACTTCTGACGCGCAAAATCCTTTCGCCTTTGTTTTGAGCTGCATTGATTCACGAACTTCTGCTGAGTTAATTTTCGATCAAGGTTTGGGCGATATTTTTAGCTGTCGAATCGCCGGCAACATTATCAATGACGATATTCTAGGCAGCATGGAATTTGCCTGCAAAATCGCTGGAGCGAAATTAATAATGGTCTTGGGACATTCGGGATGCGGCGCAATTAAAGGCGCCTGCAATCACGTTGAAATGGGGAAACTGACAGGGCTGCTCAAAAAAATAAAACCAGCAATCAAAGTGGCGCAAACGATTAAAACGAGTCGTAAACAATTTTACGATTTGGATTTAGTCGAGAGGGTCGCGGCGATTAACGTAGAAAGAGTCGCCAAGCAAATCACCAAAGAAAGCAAAATAATTCACGACCTACACAAGAAAGGTAAGATTGCGATTGTCAGTGGAATGTATGACGTAGGGACTGGGGTGGTAGATTTTTATTAATTACAGCTACTCGATCGGGGCAAATTTCTTAGATTTCTATTTAGGTAGAAATCAAAAAATGAAGTAAATCATCGCTAGCGCTCTAAGCAAAAACCGCCACAAGAAACTACTTACCTAGGTATAACTCTGGCCTTCTGCCTTAATCAATAAAGCTAAGCGCCAAAATATCGAAGCGCTTCTAAAGTAAGATTTTTGAAAGATTGGGGCGATAAAAAAAGTAAGTTTTTTGCTGCTTGAGCCAGGTTGACAGGTTGAACCTCGTCAATAAGTTGCCAACTCCGCTTCTTTCCCCCTAAACAAACAATCAAAAACATGAAAGTTTACTACGATCACGATGCTGATTTGAGCATCATTCAAAATAAAAAAGTTGCTGTAATCGGTTACGGCTCACAAGCACATGCGCACGCCCAGAACCTTAGAGATTCAGGTGTAAAAGAAGTTAAAATCGCTCTTCGCGAAGGATCGACCTCAATTGCAAAAGCACAAAATGCTGGCTTCGAAGTTTTAACAAATGCAAAAGCAGCAAAGTGGGCTGATATTGTGATGATGCTTACTCCAGATGAGCTTCAAGCTGAAATTTATACACAAGATTTAAAGAAAAATTTGAAGAAAGGTGCAACTCTTGCTTTTGCTCACGGCCTCAATATTCACTTTAAACTAATCAAACCAAGAAAAGATTTAGACGTGGTGATGATCGCTCCAAAAGGACCAGGACACACGGTTCGCGGTGAATATGTAAAAGGTGGTGGAGTTCCTTGTCTAGTTGCGGTTGCGCAAGATGTATCGGGCAAAGCCTTGCAAACAGCACTTTCATACGCTTCTGCAGTTGGAGGAGGGCGATCAGGAGTCATCGAAACTAATTTCAAAGAAGAATGCGAAACTGATTTATTTGGCGAACAAGCAGTTCTTTGTGGTGGCGTTACAGCCTTGATTCAAGCGGGTTTCGAAACTTTGACCGAAGCTGGCTACGCTCCAGAAATGGCTTATTTCGAGTGTTTGCATGAAATGAAATTGATCGTCGATCTTCTTTACGAAGGCGGAATTGCGAACATGCGTTACTCAATTTCTAATACGGCGGAATATGGCGATCTAACTCGCGGCTCAAGAATCGTTACCGAAAAAACCAAAAAAGAGATGAAGAAAATTCTGAACGAAATTCAAAAAGGAAAATTCGTAAAAGAATTCATGAATGAAAATAAAACCGGCAAAAAGAATTTTGACGCCCTTCGCGCCAAAGGCCGCGCCCATCCAATCGAAGAAACCGGAGAAAAACTTCGTGCGATGATGCCGTGGATTGCGAAGAATAAATTGGTGAATAAAGCGGCAAACTAATCTTGGCCTAAGCATTAACTCTTTAGGTCGTTATCCCTTAAGTAGGCGGGAATTCAACAGGGCTCATAAGCGCTCAGAATCTTTTCTTGAATCTCCGCCTGCTCGGGCATGACGCTTAAAGAACGAAGAATGAACAAAATGAAAATTTTAGTAATTGGCACCGGCGCAATCGGCGGGCTTTACGCAGCAAAATTATCGCAAGCGGGAGCAGAGGTTTCTGTAGTTTGTAGGTCAGATTACGAGCAAGTAAAACAAGGCGGAATGAAGATAAAAAGTCTTTGGGGTGATTTTGTTTTTAAGCCGCATCAAGTCTTGCGCGATGTCAAAGAATTTAAAGAAAAGGCAGATTTTATTTTAATCGCAACCAAGGCTTTGCCAGAAATTTCTCTTCCCGATATAATCAGGCCAATTCTGACTCCAGAGACTTCAATCGCCATAATTCAGAACGGTATTTTTATCGAGAAAGATCTCGCGCAGGCATTTCCGAATCATCATCTTTTGAGCATCATTGCTTTTATTGCGGTAAAAAAAGAGCAACCAGCTTTGGTTGAGCATGATGATAACGGAAAGCTGATCATCGGCGAAAAGCAAAATTCCAATCCGCAAAAAACTCAGAAGCTGTTTGATCTCTGGCAAAAATCTGGAGTGCCTTGTGTTTTGAGTAACAATATCCAACTCGATCGCTGGAAAAAACTTTTATGGAATGCCTCATTCAACCCAATATCGGTCCTAGCTGGCGAGCTCAATACCAAAGAAATGCTCGATGATCCTGAAATCAAATTTTGGATCAGAGACGCAATGCTAGAAGTTCAACTTTTAGCAAAAGCAGATGGTTACGAAATTTCTGATGATTTTATTGAAGACACAATCGACGCCACAGCCGCAAGAAAAAATCCCGCAATAACGAGCATGTTACTCGACTTCAAAGCGGGCAGAAAAATGGAGCTGGAAGCGATACTCGGCAATTCTCTAAAATTTGCGGCAGAAAAAAATGTCGATTTACCTTTGATGCAGGATCACTATCGAAGCTTGTCTAACTACTAGCGTTTGGTAACGGTGGCATAGGACATCAATTCTTGACTTAGCTTCCATTAAAAAAATACGATCTCACGCATTATTCTCTAAAAAATAATCAAATGACCAATAACCTTTCGATCCTTATTCTAGCTGCCGGCAAAGGCACTCGCATGAAATCAGATTTGCCGAAAGTTCTGCACAAAGTTGCAAATCGTGAAATGTTAAATTTGGTGATTGATGAAGCGAAGACTCTGAAGCCAAAAAATATCACGATCGTTGTTTCCGAGGAGATGAAAAATTTCGAAGAAAAAATTCTTGCTGCCCATCCAGAAGTTAAGATTTCTTTTGTTTTACAAAAAGAACGTAAAGGCACCGCGCACGCGGTTTTAACGGGCCTTACCTCTTTTGAAAAAGAAGGTAGCAAGAGAAGCTTAACGGATGATTTGGGTCAAAAACTCATAATTCTTTACGGCGACACGCCTCTAACAAATCACGTCACCATAAAAAAAATGGCGGATAGGTTAGAAGATTTTTCGCTCTGCATTTTAGGTTTTGATGACGAAGAAGAAAACGCTTATGGTCGCTTAGTTGTTGATGCAAAAGGTCATCTTGAAAGAATTGTCGAGTTCAAAGATGCGACCGACGAAGAAAGAAAAATCGCTCTCTGTAATTCTGGCGTGGTTGCGGTCGATGGAAAGAAAATTAAAAGTCTTTTAGATCGGGTAAAAAATAATAATGCCTCAGGTGAATTTTACTTAACCGACATAGTTGCCATCGCAGGTGAAATGGGCTTAAAACGCACTTTTATTAAAACCGAACTCGAAGAGGTTTTGGGCGTAAATTCACGCGTTGAACTCGCGAGAATTGGTGAGATTAAACAGAATCAAATTCGCAAAAAAATGATGGATTCTGGCGTTACTCTACTTGATCCGACTTCAGTTTATTTCTCTTACGACACCAAAATTTCTTACGACGTTATTATTCACCCACATGTTTTTTTTGGGCCAGAAGTTGAGATTGCTAAGAATGTTGAGATCAAATCTTTCTCGCACATCGAAGGCGCCGAGATATCTTCGGGCGTGACCGTAGGACCTTTTGCAAGAATTCGTCCGGGCACAAAAATTGCCGAAAATGTGCGCATCGGAAATTTTGTTGAAATCAAAAAATCACATCTAAAAAAAGGCGCGAAAGTTAATCACTTGAGTTATATCGGCGATTCTGAAATTGGAGTCGAAGCTAATATTGGCGCTGGCACTATCACTTGTAACTATGACGGCTATAGCAAATTCAAAACTAAAATCGGCGATCGAGTTTTTGTTGGATCCAACTCTGCCTTGGTTGCCCCAGTCGAAATCGCTGACGATGCAGTGATAGCCGCAGGAAGCGTGATTACAAAAGATGTTGAAAAAGATGCCTTAGCTGTATCTCGCGGCAAGCAAACTAATATCGCTCAAGGTGGAAAAAGATTTCACGAAACTAAATCGAGAAAAGATGAAAAATAATTTCCGCTTCATCTTAAGCGTAGCGAAAAATCTCACGAAGTCTTTCTTCGCGAGATTTTTCGCTGCGCTTAAGATGGCAGTTATTATGGTTTTTATATTTTCTTCTCCATCTCACGCCGCCCAAAAAATTAATGAAGTAAATTATTTTTCTTCATTACGAGCCAGCGAAACCAATGTTCGTGCAGGCCCTGGACAAAATTATCCAATCAAATTCATCTACAAATTAAAAGGAATCCCGGTGCATGTGATCAGCGAATATGATAATTGGAATGAGATCAAAGATTATGAAGGACAGAGTGGCTGGGTAATGCAAAGTCTTCTCACCAAAAAACGCACTTTGATGATTCGCACAACCAAGAGTTTTGTAAATTTACAGAAAAAAAATAACGAAAAGTCCCGCATTATTTTTCGTTTAGAAAATAATGTGATTGGCGATTATTTAAAATGTATCGAAGGCTGGTGCGCCCTAGAGGTGTCTGGTAAAAAAGGCTGGGTAAGAGATGAAGAAGTTTTTGGAGTGGATTAATTTTATCGATTTATTTTAGACGACTTTGATTCAAGCAGTAGCTAGACCGCATCAATTCTTTTCCCAACAATTCCCTTATCCAAAACTGCATTCACCTTTTTTAAAATTAGATTTTCTGCTGCTTTTTCCATCTCTTCTTTGGCTTCCAAAATCATGTCACGCGAGGCTTTTTCTTTGATTAGATTTTCTAAATTTTGAATTTTTTCTGCGATCAATTTTTTATCCTCGCCCGCATATTTTTCTAAATCTTTTTGCAAGATCATGATATCGTGATTTGAATCGGTGATGGTTTGAATTAATAAGCGATTCGAGATGTCAGCTTTGGAATTTTGTAGCGAGTCGAGCAGCATTTTTTTCACCTCATCTTCGCTTAATCCGTAACTTGGTTTTACTAAAATTTCCTGTTTTTCGCCGGTAAATTTTTCTTCTGCAGAAACTGTTAAAAGCCCATCACCATCAATTTTAAAAGTGACGGCGACACGTGCCAATCCGGCTTTCATCGCCGGTATCTTTTTTATTTCAAAGTTGGCCAAGCTACGACAATCAGCAGCTAATTCACGCTCGCCTTGCACGATGTGTAACTTCATTCCGCTTTGATTATCAGCGTAGGTTGTGAATTCTTTTGTGAGTGACATCGGAATCGTTGAGTTACGCAAAATCACCTTGTCGACGATTCCGCCCATCATCTCGATTCCGAGTGAACTTGGCAAAACATCGAGTAAAAGATTTTCAGAATTTCCACTTAAGTTGTAAGCCTGCCAAGCCGCGCCAGCAGCGACGATACGATCTGGATCGATTTCATTCAAAACTTTTTCTAAACCAAAGATTTCTGCCAGTTTTTTCTTGATTAGAGGAATTCTAGTTGAGCCACCAACTGTGATGACGCCTTTAATATCAGAGCTTTCAAGATCGAGATCATCGAGAAGATTTTTCGTGAGTGTGAAAGTTTTTTCGAGTTTTTCGAAGATTAGTTTTTCGAATATTGTTTGGTCGATAGTTTGCTCTTCCTTGATTTTCCTGGCTTCAGCGCGACTCACACCAAGATGCTTGGAAATTAAATCATCAAAATCATCGCCGCCTAAAGCATTATCTCCAGCAACTCCAAGTACTTTAAAAATGCCTTTTTGCATTTTTAAAACTGAGACGTCGAAAGTTCCTCCGCCTAAATCGTAAACGCAGTAAGTGCCTTCTGCATCATTGTCGAGACCGTAGGCGAGGGCAGCCGCTGTAGGTTCGTTGACTAGACGCAAAACTTCTAAGCCAGCCAAATTGGCTGCAAGTTTCGTCGCGTTTTTTGCAGTTTCGTCGAAGTAGGCAGGAACAGTAATAACGGCTTTTTTGATCTCAGTTTTTAGCTGTTTTTCGGCGAGTTTTTTTAATTGCTTTAAGATCTCAGCAGAAACTTCTGAAGGAGCGAGTTTC
This sequence comes from Rhizobium sp. Q54, assembly GCA_945865855.1. GTDB lineage: Bacteria > Pseudomonadota > Alphaproteobacteria > Rickettsiales > UBA1997 > UBA2645. Next base: position 10,581 of record CAMBES010000044.1, read on the forward strand.
ATGCCTTCAATTTCGGCGGAGCCTACTTCCAGAAAGCGCTTGATCGAGGAGAT
>CAMBES010000045.1 GCA_945865855.1 Rhizobium sp. Q54
TTTTTGTGAATAAAAATTCAAATTTAAAAAACTAATAATAATTTATTGATGCAAAATATTCATAATTTACTTCTCGCCATTCTTTGTTTCACTTTCACTTCCAGCTCTTTTGCTAAAAGCATCGACACTCGCGTCATTAGCTCTGAACCTAAAGAAATTTACGGCTACTCTAAAGAAAATGTGCAAATTCGCATTGGCAATGGCGGCGGCGGAGCAACTGGAATTTTACGCGCTTTGGCGGAAGATTATTTGCAATCACTTCAAAAAAATTACTCAATCTCTTGGTATCAAGATATCAGCATTAACACTCTAGCGCAGCTAAAAAAAGGCAGGATTGACATCGCGCTAATTTACGAAAAATCACAAGGTGAAAAAGCTCAAGAAGAAGGCTGGGCAACCAATTACACCCCAATTTTCAACGATCATTTTTTGATTATTGGTCCAAAAAATAATGAAGCAAAACTAGCTAAATCCGATTCTCCGGCGACTGCTTTTTCTAAAATTGCTCGCTTGGGTGAAAAAAATTCAGTACGCATTTTTTTGTCACGCAACGATAACTCTGGCACCAATGTTAAAGAGAGATCAATTTGGAGCGCTTTGAATTTAAAGCCTTGGGAAGAGCGCTCGGCTTGGTATTTCAAGAGTTCGGTTTTTCCTCGCGATGCACTTTTATATTCTGACCAACATTCGCTTTACAGCATCACTGACTGGGGCACTTGGCTTTCGAATAAATCGGATTTGAAGAATTCTGAAATTTACGTTCGCGGTGGCGAAATTCTTTTGAATCCTTGTTTTGCTTTGATTGGAAAAAATCCCAGCTCGGAAACTTTGATCTTTTTGGATTATTTAAAATCTGAACGTGCTCAAAAATTAATTGCTGAGTTTGGTAAAAATTCTTACGGCGGCTCTGCTCTCTTTACGCCGGCCTCTAAAGCTGACTTCTAAAGAATAATTAATTGAAGTCAGATCGGTAATTAATTTCCTCGATTCCCGCGAGGGCGGGAATCGAGGAAACCTTACAACAATTTATTATTTCAAATTTGCCGCAACGAAATCCCAATTCACCAAGTGATTCAAGAAAGTATCGATGTAAGTTGGGCGCGCATTTTGGAAGTCTAGATAGTAAGCATGTTCCCAAACATCCATTGTCATCAAGGGTTTCGCAGAAGTTGTTAATGGAGTTTCGGCGTTGCCAGTTTTGGTAATTTTTAATTTGCCTTCATCGAGAACGAGCCAAGCCCAGCCTGATCCGAATTGAGTTGCGCCAGCATTTTTAAATTCAGTAACAAAATTTTCGTAAGAACCGAAATCGGCTTCTATTTTAGCTAGAACCTCGCCAACGGGTTTTCCGCCACCATTTGGCTTCATTGAATTCCAGTAGAAAGTGTGATTCCAAACTTGCGCAGAATTGTTAAAAATTCCCGCTTTGGTTTTGTCGGTAGCAGAAATTTTAATAATTTCTTCGAGAGATTTTTCGGCTAAATCTGTGCTTGCAACCAAGTTATTCAAGTTGGTTACGTAAGCCTGATGATGTTTTCCGTAGTGAAAATTAATTGTGTTTTCAGAGATGTAAGGAGCGAGAGCGTTTCTGGCATAAGGAAGTGCCGGTAATTCGAATGACATATTTTTTTCTCCAAAAGTTTTTGATTTATTAGCAAAATTCAGCTTGCAAGAAACAAGCACAGATGCAGATGAGAGTAGGGTTGCCTTGATGAAGTTTCTCTTTGACATTTGCATATTTTCAACAGTATTTTTTTCGCCTTCCCAAGTCAAATTTTTATTTCTTCTGTGAAAAAACTCTCTGCCGTAATCGTTGCTCACAATGAAGAAGAAAAAATTGCTGATTGCTTGCGCAGTCTCAATTTTGCCAATGAAATTGTTGTTGTTCTAGACAAATGTTCTGACCGAACCAAGGAAATTGTTTTAGAATTTACCGACAAAATCATCGAAGGTTCGTGGAATATTGAAGGCGCAAGACGCAATGTGGCTCTAAGTGCAGCGACTGGTGAATGGATTTTAGAAATTGATGCAGATGAAAGAATTTCTTCTGAACTTCGCGACGAAATTTTAGAAAAAATAAAATGTGAACCTTGTGCATTTTCTGCGCCAATCGCCAATTACATTGGCAAAAGATGGGTAAAATTCGGATGGCTAAGAACACTTGCCGTGCTTGAGCGCAACACCTTGTCTTACCGCGAATTAAAACGTTACGACGAAGATAAAGAAATTCACCCAACTTACAAATTCAGTGGCGAAATTAAGTCGCTAAAAAATCCAATTATTCATTTGGTTGACGAAGACATCACCGATCTTCTCAATCGTTTTAACCGCTACACTAGTTGGCGCGCGCGTGATCTAAAAAATAAAAAAAATTGCTGGAGTCTAATTTTTGGATTCAAAATGCGTTTCCTAAAATCCTTCTTCGGCAAAAAAGGTTATAAAGAAGGATTGCTCGGAATCTTGATCGCCGCACTTTGCGGTCTTTATCCAATCGTCGCACATTTGAAAGCTAATGAAAATCGCTAACCTAATCGTCACCTCACAAAATGGCGGCGCAGAACAGGTATTTTTGGATTATACGCGCCTGTTGAAAAAATTAGGACATGATGTTGTGCCAATCGTGAAAAATGACGCACCTTACGCCAATAATCTCTCAAGCCTAAAAAAAATTTCTAATAATTTTGGTTATTACGATTTTTTTGCGATTAAGCAAATCACCAAAATTCTTCGCGATGAAAATATTCGTGCGATTTTTACTCACGCAGGAAAGGCTACGGTTCTAGCCCGAAAGGCAATTGCCAAAATCAAGAATAAGAAAATTTTTCTAATAGCGATTAATCACAGTACCAACGTTAAGCGTTCGATTGGTGCTGATATTATTCTGTCGGTTAATCGCGAAATTTTTTACAACACGATTGATCGTGGACAGCCAGAAGATCGCAGCTTCGTGATGCACAACGCCGTTGATTTATTCGACGCTATTTCTGATGCACCAAAGGTAAATTTAGCGCAAAAAGAAAAAATTATTCTCGGAGTAATTGGCCGTCTTGATCCAACAAAAGGTTTTGCTCATGCAATTCGCGCGCTCAAAAAATTGGACGAAAAATTCATTTTGAAAATAGCCGGGTCTGGCCCTTTCGACAATGAATTAAAAAAATTAGTGAAAGAGCTAAGTCTCGAAAATCGAGTCGAATTTTTGGGCTGGATTGAAAAAAAATCATTCTTCAATTCAATCGATATTTTTATTTTTCCGTCTGATGAAGAGCCATTCGGCCTTGTTTTGCTTGAGTCTATGAAATATGGCAAGCCGGCAATTGTGAGCAATGTTGACGGTCCAAGAGAAATTGTTCGTGACGGAATTGATGCTTTAATGTTTAGCGATCCAAATCAAATTCCTGACTTGGCGACGAAACTCGTGCAAAATGAAAAGTTAATTAATCAGCTTGTTGAAAATTCTTTCGAGAGAGTGAAAGAAAAATTCACTTTTAAGAATTTGGAAAAACGTCTTTTTGAAATCGTCGGTAAAATAAATAACTAAACTAGTCACGCTATCTCTGCGAAGGCAGAGATAGAGCAAAAAAAATACTTAAATTTATGATTATCCTCTTCCTCAAATCAATTTTACTTGGCATCTCAATTGCCATGCCAATTGGGCCGATCTCAACCCTGGTAATAAAAAATTGCTTAACGCGCGGATTTAAAATTGGTTTTGCCACAAGTTTTGGCGCTTCAATCACTGAAGGATTTTACGGATTTGTTGCAACTGGTGGCCTTGCTTTCATCTCAAAATTTCTTACTTCTCACATTTCGGAAGTAAAGCTTATCAGTGGTACAGCATTGATAATGTTGGCTTGGTACGAAATAAAAACCGCTAAAGACTTTTCCTTCAAAGAAATAAAAATGCATGCACAGGGTTTTTTTAAGACGATGTGTTTCACTTCTTTTCTTACTTTAGGTAGTCCGGTAACAATTATTTTATTCATCGGAGTTTTCGCGACAATGACCGGAACAGTTCTAACCACAAAAGAAATGGCGGTAACGGTATCGGGAATTTTTGCTGGTTCAGTTTTGTGGGCTTTTATTTTGTGCGGAACGGTTTCAACTATTCGTCACAAACTCTCAAAAACTTGGATGGCGCGCGTTAAAATACTTGCTGGCACAATCATCGGCAGCTTCGGTATTTATGGAATTTGCAGCGTTATTTTTTCTTAAAATCTCTTTATCAAGTTAGTTAAAAAACCAACTCGAAAAGAAGGTAAGAAAAATAAATCGAGCTATTTTGATGAAGAAACGAAATTGATTAACAAAAGTCGAAATTATTTGGCGACATATTTTTAAGAGAGATCAAGTTGAGGCGATGGCTTGGGATTCTACAGTTATGAACGCAACATCGCAGCTTGAGTTGATTCAAGAATTTTAGTGGTACAATTTCTAATAATTTAAAATCGGAGCAGAATGAAAAATCATCAAACAATTCAGAACTTGGAAAATCTTTTAGCAAATTCTTACCTTTTGTCGCTAAAGACTCAGAACTACCATTGGAATGTGGTCGGAGAAAATTTTAAACCTCTTCACGAATTATTCGGTGCGCAATATGAAGAGCTTGCTGATGCGATTGATGAAGTTGCTGAGCGCATGAGAGCTTTGGGATCAAAGGTTGAAGGTACATTAGAAAATTTCTCTAAACTGAGCAAAATCAAAAGCGGCAATAAAAATTTTAATAAAAGCGAGATGATTCAGGACTTGGCTTTTGGTCACGAATTAATCATCAAAGATCTAAAAGTTGCGATTAAAGTTGCGCAAGATGAAGGCGACGAAGCAACCGCAGATATTTTTATCGGCAGAATTCAAGCTCATGAAAAAGCAACGTGGATGTTGGTTTCAAGTCAGTAATTTCTCAATTCGGGTAAAAATAAAAAAAGCAGAGTTGACCGTCGAACTCAAAAATTTGCGTGCGATTTCTTTTTACAAAAAGATCGGCTTTGAAAGCGAAGGCGTGCGCAAAAAATTACTCAACAACTACTAAACGCCTAAGATGCTGCAATGAAAAAACTTCTTCTAACAATTTTATTGCTGATTTTTGCGTCAAAATCTTTTGCCAAGAGTTACGATTTAGAAATAAAAAAATCAGAGCAGAAAATTACGATTAATGATTCCATCCCTGGTCCAACACTGCATTTTGAAGAGGGGGAAGATGTTGAAATTCGCGTAAAAAATTCAATGAACGAAACAACCTCGATTCATTGGCACGGAATTTTGCTCGACGGAAAAATGGATGGAGTGCCCGGCCTAAATGGTTTTAATGGCATCGCACCCAGTAAAATTTCTGGCGAAATTTTTACTTATAAATTCAAAATTAGGCAGTCGGGAACTTACTGGTACCATTCACATTCTAATTTACAGGAACAGCAGGGAGCTTATGGGGCTCTAGTAATCACAGCGAAGAGGGAGGTAAATAAATTCGACAAGGAATTTGTGATTTTGCTTTCCGATTCTACAGCAGAAAATCCTGAGACAATTTTAAATAATCTCAAAATTGATTCTGGCTACTACAACTATAACAAGCGCACGTTGTTTACATTTTTTTCTGATGCTAAAAAAGATGGATTTTTTTCGACTCTACAAAATTATCTTGAGTGGGGTGATATGCGTATGGACCCTACAGACTTAAGTGATGTAAGCCATTACACTTTTTTAATTAATGGCAAAAAAGATTGGTCAGAAATTTTTAAGAAAGGCGAAAAAATAAAACTTCGCTTCATCAACGCTGCGGCAATGACGATTTTTGATGTTTCGATTCCAGGTTTAAAAATGAAATTCATCGAAGCGGATGGACAAAAAATAAAACCAGTAACCGCTGATGAATTCAGGATTGGCGCGGCAGAAACTTACGATGTGATTGTCGAGCCCAAGGAAAATAAAGCTTACAATATTCTTGCCGAATCTCTTGACCGCACCGGTTACGTCAGCGCAACTCTCGCGCCAAAAAAAGGAATGGTTGCAAAACTTCCAAAACTTCGTCCACGCGCACAACTTACGATGGCGGACATGAAAATGGAGGGAATGGATCACAGCATGGCAGAGAGCGGCTGGAATAATCGCGGAACTCCAGAAGGCAAAAAAGCACTCGAATATTCTGATCTAATTTCTTTCACGCCGCAAAAAGATTTGCGTAAGCCGACACGCGAAATCGAATTCAAATTTGGCGGCACGATGAATCGTTATATCTGGACAATTAACGGCGAAAAATTTCCAAAACCTTTTCACCTGAAGTTCGGCGAGCGCGTGCGTTTGAAGTTTGTTAATGAAACGATGATGGCCCATCCGATTCATTTACATGGCATGTTTATGCAGATGGAGAACGGCAGAGAAATGAAATGGATGCCAAATAAACACACGGTGCTAGTGCCACCAGCACAAACTGTTTCAATGCTTTTAACTGCTGACGAGGCAGGAGAGTGGGCTTTTCATTGCCATCTTCTTTACCACATGGCAAGCGGGATGATGACGAGTGTGACAGTGGAAAAATGAAAATACTTTTAATGTCTAGTGCTAGGAAATCATTCCCGGATCTCAGCTTTTATATGGATCGAGCAGTGATTGTTGTTTTTAAGAAGCAACACTTAGCCGCGCGTAAATTATTAATTTTTTTTCTAATTTTATTTTTTTCACAAAAATCATTTGCGACGGATCACGGAAGTGATCACGCGCAAATTTTTCACGCTTTCACGCTTGAAGGAGACGTTGGCGAAGCCAGAGATGGTAGATCACGAGGCTTAGATTTTTCTGGTTGGGTTGGGGGTGATTATGATCGTCTTTGGCTCAAAAGTGAGAAAAAAAGTTACGGAAAATACGAAGAAAAATCAGAAGCTCAGGCGCTTTACAGCAGAAATTTTTCCAAATTTTGGGATGCTCAAATTGGCATATCTCACGATTTTAGCACGGATTTTACCGCAAATGATCTGAATTATTTAACCATTGGCCTAGAAGGCTTGGCGCCACAATTTTTTGAAACCGAAGCGCAGATTTTTGTAAGCGATCAAGGAAATTATAGTGCAAGATTTAAGCAGGAGGTTGATATTTTGCTCACGCAGAAACTCATCATGCAGCCTTATTTAGAGACAGAAATTTTTGCTCAGGATGTTAGAAAGTTAGAAGTGGAATCAGGAATTTCAGATTTTGAAGTTGGTGTAATGACACGTTATGAAATCACGCGTAAATTCGCGCCATACGTGGCTTTTCGTTACCACACCAAAACTTTTGGCACAGCAAATTTAGCTAAAAAATTAGGCCAAAGGGTGGATAATTTTATTGCTGTGGCTGGGATCAGACTGAGATTTTAAAATGGTTTATTCAAAAAAATTCCAATAAAAAAGCTCCCCCAAAAAATTTTTGAGAGAGCCTAATTACGTCTGAAGTTTCAGAGGATTTAGTTTTTCGCAACTACGTTTGAAGCTTCTAAACCTTTTTTACCTTGAATAACTTCTAGAGTTACTTTTTGGCCTTCAAATAGAGTAGAGCGACCGCCGCTAGCTTTGATCGCGCTGTGATGAACGAAAACATCTTTGCTTCCTTCGATTTCGATAAATCCGAAACCTTTTTCGTCGTTAAACCATTTTACTGTACCGTTAACTAGATCTGACATTGTATTACTTTTATTGATAAAAAAATTGTGAAATGCGGAACGTTAATCCCGCGAACGGGATCCTCACTATTAAGACCGTAAGACGCCACTATTTTTTAAACTCTGTCAAAAATTAAATTTAAGAGAGTCATTATGAGCGTAGTATTTGTTCACTTTGGGCGTAGCAATGCAGAGATTGCAAAGTGAAAAAAATTGCTAGGAAATAGAGGCGCATTATTCGTTTTAAAATTTATTCGCCTTTTACACTGCGTTGAGAAATCGATAGACTTATTAGCCATTTCGAAACTCTGTTCGAACGACAAAAATACGAAAATCAAAATGACAAAAGCCGAAAATTACCAAAAGCAAAAAATGGAATTTCTTGATTCTTTGCAACCGGATGATTTTAGAAATGGCGGCAGTTTTAATCAGGCCGAATTAATTATTGATGAGCTTTGCAAAGCCGCATCGCACAAAGAAAATCCGCAAGAATTTATTGAAAAAGCGGCGATGCATCTCTTCCGCGAGAATTCTTCAGTGGTTGTCAAGATTGTTAGCCTCGCAATGAATTTAATTAAACCTAATTAGGTTAGGCTAAAATATTCAGTTTAAATAAACTCAACTCATCCGCCACTTAAATTCCCAAACAGACATCAGCACTTACTTAAGATTAAAAAAGTTAATCTCGAGCCAGAAATGTCGAAAGAGGTTGAGAAAAAGAAAATTAACCCGCTTGAGTTCCTGATGGGCGTGACTTTGATGGCGATTACTTTGGTTTTGATTTAGTTACTGAATAAATGACTAAATCTCTTGAATCGCCGCTTAAGCAAGAATCTGGAAAAAATGTTCCGCATTCGATTAAACTTTTTTTACAAATTCTGATTTTAAACCCATCTTGCCCATGCCTGGAATAACGCAATCAATGTCATGATCGCCGCCGGCTAAGCGAATATTTTTCACCTTCGTGCCGACTTTTACGCTTGAGGACGAGCCTTTGATTTTTAGATCTTTAATCACGGTGATCGTGTCACCATCTTTCAAAACAGTTCCGTAAGCATCTTTGATTACTTCTTCTGCGTCTTCTGGCATATCGAACTTCAACCATTCACACGAGCATTCTGGGCAGATGTAAATATTACCCTCTTCGTAAGTATATTCACATCCACATTTTGCGCAGGCTGGTAAAGTTGTTTCGGTCATTTGATTTATTTATTGATGATTCAATTGTGACATTGCTTGCATTTTTTGCATTACTCACGCCCGCCGACTGACAAAAGTCTAGAACTCTCTAAACTTGATGTTTCTCGAACTTCGCTCGACTTGTTAAATAAGGCTCTAACCAGCTAAGCTAAACATCAATACAACTCTAACTTGTCAATTATCTAAAATGATTTTCTTCAAACACGACTGGCCACGAACCTTATTAATTGCTGCTTTTGCCGTAGTTCATTTACTGCTGTGCTACTTCGGACATTCGCCGTTTGGACCGAGTGAATCAGTAGAGAATTTGTGGGTAACTGTTTTCTTCGCGCTTGCGTTATTTTTTCCATTTTTGTCTTTGAGTGGAGTATTTTGCAGTTGGTTGTCGGTGATTCTTATTCTGAATTTTCTCAATTATTTGAAGCTTGAATATTTGCAGCGTCAAATAAGTGAATATGATTTTAGAATTATTTTTAGCTCGCCCAGTTATTCCCTTGATGCTTTGCTTGGTTACGGGCCTAACAGATATTTACCGCTGATTTTACTGTTGTTATTTTTTGTATTTTTAGCGGTAAAATTTCGTAAATTTAGTCGAGTAATCGACGTCAAAAAACTTTTCTACAAACTTTCTTCAGCCGCGCTTGCGCTGAGCATTTTTTTTGCTCATTATTTTTCTTATCAAATCTCTCTCGAACAAAGTTCAGAAAAAAATCTAGATCCTCTTGGAATGATTGCCTACACAGGGTCTAAGGCTTATTTGCGCGACGTTAAATCGCTGCTAAAAAAAGATGAAAAGGAAGAAATTGTTGGTCAGGAGAAAATTAAAATTTCTGCAAAAAAATACCTGACTAATGTCAAAAAAAATATCAAACCAAATATTGTTTTTGTCTTGGCTGAATCAACTTTTGATCCGAATAAAATTTTTATTTTAAAATCTCCTTACCGTGAAAACTCTCTTTTTCGCGCTGATAAAAGAAGATATTACGGCGATCTCGAAGTGTCGATTACCGGAGGTGGAACTTGGGTTACTGAATTTGAAACTAACTCAGGAATTTCAACAAAAGCCTTGGGCACGTTAGACCACATTAACGCAGCAATCGCACCCCATTTAAAAACTTCTTTTGCGCGCTACCTGCAGCAAAAAAATTACACTGCTTCGGTTTTTTTTCCAATCACTCGCGCCTATGTTAACAAGGGCGAAACTTATTTAAAAAGTTACGGCTTTGATTCGCTCGAAGATTCAGAATCTTTA
>CAMBES010000046.1 GCA_945865855.1 Rhizobium sp. Q54
TATTTCAAAATCTTAGAAACCACCCCAGCCCCAACAGTTCTTCCACCTTCGCGGATGGCGAACCTGAGTCCTTCTTCCATGGCAATTGGAGCGATAAGTTCAACCGTTAGGCGCACGTTATCTCCAGGCATTACCATTTCAGTTCCTTCTTTAAGAGTTACTGAACCAGTAACATCTGTTGTTCTGAAGTAGAATTGAGGACGGTAGTTTTTGAAGAATGGAGTGTGACGTCCACCTTCTTCTTTAGTAAGGATGTAAACTTCTGCTTCGAAGTGAGTGTGAGGAGTGATTGCGCCTGGCTTAGAAAGAACTTGACCTCTTTCAACATCTTCTTTTTTAGTACCACGAAGAAGAACTCCGGCATTGTCACCTGCGCGTCCTTCATCAAGAAGTTTGCGGAACATTTCGATTCCGGTGCAGGTAGTTTTTTGAGTTGGTTTGATACCAACGATTTCGATTTCTTCGTTAATTTTAACAATACCGCGCTCGATTCTTCCGGTAACCACTGTTCCTCTTCCTGAGATTGAGAACACGTCTTCAATTGGCATTAGAAATGGAAGCTCGATTGGTCTTCTTGGTTCTGGAATGTAAGAATCAACAGCGTCCATTAGAGCTTGGATAGATTTCTCGCCTAATTCAGAAGTGTCGCCTTCAAGAGATTTAAGTGCAGATCCTTTGATGATTGGAATAGTGTCGCCAGGGAAGTCGTATTTGCTAAGAAGTTCACGAATCTCAACTTCAACTAGTTCAAGAAGTTCAACATCTTCAACCATGTCAACTTTGTTCAAGAAAACTACGAGGGAAGGAACGCCAACTTGTTTGGCAAGAAGGATATGTTCACGAGTTTGTGGCATTGGGCCATCTGCAGCAGATACAACTAGAATAGCGCCATCCATTTGTGCGGCGCCTGTTATCATGTTTTTAACGTAATCGGCGTGACCTGGACAATCTACGTGAGCGTAGTGACGAGCTTTAGTTTCATATTCAACGTGAGCGGTGTTGATTGTAATACCGCGTTCTTTTTCTTCTGGAGCAGCATCGATTTGATCGTAACTTCTTTTTTCAGCTAAACCACTTTTAGAAAGATAGGTTGTGATTGCAGCGGTAAGAGTTGTTTTACCGTGATCAACGTGACCGATGGTTCCGATGTTTACGTGTGGTTTGGTGCGTTGGAAGGTTTGTTTGGACATATTCTCTGAAAAATTAGCAGCTCGATTGGGCCAGGTCTTAGCTGGTTAAAGCGAGTGTTTTATTTAAAAATTTTAAGGGGATAAGAGACAACCTATTCAGGCAGAAAATAAATGAAAAGTTATTTTTCCTTCGCCTCTTTAGTGTTGTAACGCACAGCTTTTTCAGCGGTTTGGCCAAGAAATTTCACCTTCTGTATTTTTTCATCCCAGTAATCTTTGCCCTTATTAACGAGTGGAATTGCAATCAAAACCAAAATCACGAGGAGAATAATACGAAACATTTTTTGGAAATTTGACATTATTTGGAAGGCAAAGAAATTGCCGCTCCCCCTTAAATAAGCAATCAGCAATGACAATAATCTCACGCATTAAAGCCCGCGAAATCCTTGATTCACGCGGCTTTCCAACGCTGGAAGCAGAAATACATTTGATCGACGGATCTTGCGCAATCGCTGCCGTTCCTTCTGGCGCTTCAACCGGCAGCCTTGAAGCCTGCGAACTTCGTGACGGTGACAAAGCAAGATTTTTAGGCAAAGGCGTTTTGAAAGCGGTTGCCAATGTGAATGAAAAAATCGCCGCAAAGCTTATCGGCTTTGACGCCAGCAAACAAAAAGAGATCGATCAAATAATGATCGAAATGGATGGAACAGAAAATAAATCTTCACTTGGCGCTAACGCAATTCTCGCTGTTTCACTCGCTTGCGCCAAGGCTCAAGCAGCCTCACAAAAAATTCATCTCTTTGAATATTTGGGAGGAAATGATGCGCAAATTTTGCCGGTGCCAATGATGAATATTATTAATGGCGGTCAACATGCCGACAATAAAATCGACATTCAGGAATTTATGGTGATGCCAATTGGAGCCTCATCAATCAAGGACGCAATTCGTATCGGTGCCGAAATTTTTCAGCACCTAAAATCACTTTTGAAAAAAAATGGCCACAACACAAATGTTGGTGACGAAGGCGGATTCGCTCCAAATTTAGATTCAGCAAAAGAAGCTTTAGACTACATTGCAAAAGCTACCGAGGCAGCAGGTTACAAGCTCGGCACCGATGTTGTTCTTGCGCTCGATTCTGCTTCTTCAGAATTTTACCGCGATGAAAAATATAATTTAGCCGGCGAAAATCGCACACTTACTTCAGAAGAATTAATTTCTTACTACGAAGAATTGGTAAATAATTATCCCATCTTCTCAATCGAAGATGCCTGTGCAGAGCATGATTTTGCTGGCTGGAAGAGCATCACAGAAAAATTAGGCAAAAAAATTCAACTCGTTGGCGACGATCTTTTTGTAACGAATCCAAAAATTTTGCAGAAAGGAATCGACGAAAAAATGGCCAATGCAATGTTGGTTAAGGTCAATCAAATCGGTACTCTAACCGAAACTCTTGCTGCAATTAATTTGGCGAAATCCGCTGGTTATAACAACATCATTTCCCACCGCTCCGGCGAAACTGAAGACACCACAATCGCTCACATTGCCGTCGCCACAAATGCCGGCCAGATCAAGACTGGTTCTCTCTGTCGCTCTGACCGCACCGCAAAATACAACGAATTAATTCGCATCGAAGAGCATCTCGGCAGCCGCGCAAAATATGCCGGGAAGTCAATTCTTAAAAAATAACTACCACCTTTTTTCTCGTCATTACGAGTGAAGCTCGGCAATGAAGATTTAATTTTGTTTCGATATGTCTCGCATCTCCTACCTCAACGGCCAGTTCCTTCCTCATGAAAATTGCCTTGTGCATATTGAAGATCGCGGCTTTCAATTCGCCGACGGCGCTTACGAAGTTACGCTTTTCGAAAATGGAAAATTGATCGACGGCAACGCACATATCGAGCGCTTTTTTCGCTCACTACGCGAGATGAAAATTGAACATAATTTCAGCGCAGAAGAATTTCAAAAAATTCAATTTGAACTCTTCGCAAAAAATAATTTAGACGCCGGAACTTGTTACATGCAGGTCACGCGTGGTGCAACAAATCGAGTTCCTTGGATGCCAAAAGATTTGCGTCCAACAATTTCTGCGACGGTCTCTCCACGTAAAAAAGTTGCTTCTGAAGAATTCGTGCAAGGCTACACCTTCATGACTCACGAGGACATTCGTTGGAAACGTTGCGATATTAAATCCGTCGCACTTTTCGCTTCGAGTTTCATCAATCAAAAAGCGAAAGATTCTGGCTTTGACGACGCAATTTTTGTGCGCGACGGAGTTGTTACCGAAGGAACTTTTGCCAATATTTTTATTGTTGATGCAAAAGGAACCTTGATTACCAAAGCGCCTGATAGCCTGATTTTACAGGGCATAACGCGCAATCGCTTCATTAAAATTGCACAAGAAAAAGGAGTCAAAGTTGAAGAAAGAAATTTCTCTGTTGAAGAAATGTACAATGCGAGCGAAGTGTTTTTAACCAGCTCTAGCCTGATCCTACGCCCCGCATCAAAAATTGACGAAAGAGAAATTGGCGGTAAGAAAAATAGAAAAATCGCAACAATTTTGAGTGATGCTTACAGCAAATTTATCCAAGGGTAATACCGATTACTGGCTGATTCTAGCATCTCTGATACTGATTCCATTTTACTTACTAGTTTTCTATCCACTGACGCAAGCCGGATTTTTTTACGACGACATTCACAACTCTCTGCTTTCAGGGACACTCAGACTCGAGGATAAAAATCTATCTACATTCATCCTCGAACAGATGACTGGTTGGATCACTTCTTCAGGAAGGATTTATCCCCTAGCCGCTATTACCGGATCCCCATTTTATTACATTTTCACCGATCCTTTTGACTATCAACTTTGTCGCATGGTTTTTGTTTTTCTAAGCGCCGCTTCTTTTGCCTGGCTGATAAAACTGATCACCAAAAAATCAGAAATTGGTTTATTATTTTTATTTCTAATCCCCATATTTTGGTCAGTGCAGAAAGGCTGTGACTCACTTACCAGCTTTGCCATTCTTCTACAAGTTTTAGCCATTTTTTCTGGGCTCTCTTTGTGTTTTTATGTTAAAGCGCGCGAATCTAACAATAAGACATTCTACGCCTTGAGCTTAGCTCTATATTTATGCGCTTTGTTAACTTACGAAATTGCAATTGCCGTATTTTTTGCAATTTTATGTCTCGAATGGATCCAGAAAAAATCCCTGAAAGATTTTCTAATTAACATTTCTGGTTACCTTGCAATAACCGCCACTTATTCAATCGCCACCCTAGCTTTAAGATATTGCATCAACCCTACAGTTTCTTATGACGGAGTAATGCTCGGCGAATTAAGAAAAATGCCCTCAACTTTTATTAAACAGCTCTTAGCAACCTTACCGCTTAATTCGCTTTATCATTTCTTATTTAGCGACCTGATATTTGACGCTGGAAAATTAACTAAATCCAATAACCAAAACATCTTCTTAGCAATATTACCAATCTCTTTATTTTGCTTTTATCGATTGCTTATCCGTCTAGAAATTGACCGACGAAGCGTTAAAAAATTAGTAATAATAGCTTGCTGCTGCCTCTTCATCCCGGCTCTAGTCATTAGTTTTATTGGGAAATATCAGTTTTGGTTATCTATTGTGCCATACGGCTATTTGCCGCAATACGGTTATTTGCCGCTTTACCTGCAATATTTCGGTCTTTCGATTTTATTTCTAGTTTGGTGCAACAAGAGGTTAGCATGCAGCATAAGCGCAGTATATCGGCGCAGAATGACCATCTTAATCTCCACCTTGGCAAGCCTTACTTTATATGCTTCCATTGAGTTTAATTACAGCATGATCTTGGACCTCAACAAGCCTTATGAGAAAGATATAAAATTACTGATGGCAGAAGCGCTAAGAAATGGGCTGCTCTCAGAAATATCCTACTCCACCAAGAACACTTACGGTATTGGTGGAAACGCTCCAAAAAGCATTATTTTTTCTGCGGCCCTTAGAGAAACAGACCAGCCCCCTTTAATTATTGGAAATGTAGGCTTCCTCACCCCGTCTTTTGTTGCTCAACACTCTAGGTTAATTGCCAACACCTTAGCAATTAAGTCTCGCGATGCAAATCCACTACCAAATAATATTAAATCTTCTGGCAAGAAAACTTTTTCTAAGAATCGGCAAATATTCTTACTCAACCCAGTTCAAACTAACTCGGAAAGTGGCTACGTCATCTTCGCAAAAATTAATTCTGTAGATTATAAAATTACCGATGGCGCTCTAGAAATAACTTCTTACTCACTGTCAAATCCCCGAATTTTTTTACGCAGTAAATCTGCAGAAGATTCATCGAAAATATTCGCAACTTTAAATAAGTTTTTTGCTTCCAAACAGAGTTCAAAAATTTCTCACGCCGATAAAAATAGCTGGGAGATAGTTGATTTCTCCGGCAATAATATTCGATTCACTCCCGAGTAAATCTCGAAGATTAAAACTAAAACCCAGACCCAGCTGAAGATTATTTTAAAAACGAAGACGGATCCATTTTATTAATCTTATCCGCAATTTTTTTAGCATGCGGAGCAATATCTGGCGCGGCGGTAATCTCGAATAAGCTACCAAAATTTAATCCCGCGGTGAAGAAAATATTTTCGCGCTGAGGAAGCAATCCGGCGCGTAAATCGTCGAATTTTACTAAATTATTTTTTAGCAAATTGCTGATTAAATCTGACTCAAATCCGTAATCAAAGCCGGTGCAATCAATCATTTTTTCTTTACTTACCCTACCCTTTTGAATGCTTAGCTTTCCTGACTTCATCATGCCTTCAATCACCTTAAATTGCGACTCAGGACAGCGGTGACGATGCACATTCCACAAACGAAAACAGTGGCGCATGAAACGCTTTTTCTTTTCCAGATCTAGCACCATCCAAAATTTTTGTGTACGCGGACGAAAGGCATCAAAAGCGAGACGCCAGTCAGAAGATTTTTTGCAGGCATTAATAAATTTTCTAAAAATTTGTGAGAGTGGCAAATCAGAATCCTCGGGGCTTAGCGGCGATTCTACTTTTTCTTGATTGGAAAAAAGTTTGTGCGGTTGCGACAAAATTCCGCGACGCGAATGTAAGAAAATTTTTCCAGAATATTTAAGGTCACGTAAAGAAATTACTGCGTCGATTGCGGTTAATCCGCAGCCTAAAATGTGAATTTCTTCGTCAGCCAAATAACTTTCTAGATCAATGCGCCAGAAGCTTTTTTTTGAATCTTTTAATTGCGGACCAATGGCAAGAACGCATGAATGGTGGAGGTCGCCGTCGATCCAAAAATAATTTTTTTTATCCGTAATTTCGGAAATTTCTTTGATGCGGAATTCGTAAGAGACGTTTTTTTTCTCGGCGATTCTCAGTGCAGTTTGCAAAAGATCTTCAAGATAAATTCCAAAAATTTGTCGCGGAACAAAATCATTTTCTTGGTAATTGTAACCTTTCACGCAAAGCCATTTGAAGAAATGCCCCTGGTCTTCTTCCACCACTCCCATGCGATTTGCAACCACGTTGAGAAGATGATTTGGATTCTTGGTTGAGTAAGCGTTTCCCTTTAAAAACAGTGGAGATTTTTCAAAAATTCTAACAACTAATTTTCCTGAATTTTCTTGGTGGTTTTTTATTAAATTAAAAAATGTAACTAGCCCACCAAGCCCGAATCCAACAATCGCCACGTGTTTTTCGTTGGCGATCGAAAGGTTAAATAACTTTGTTCTGAAGTTAATTCTATCAAGAAGCCTTCTGGCTATTGAGCTGCCCGCATTAAGAAAAATAAATGGCAGAATTGAGTGAATGAAAAAACAACAAAAAGCAATTAATGAATCACGTGCAAAACCAAGCGCGTGGCACATGTGCACAAAGTAGGATTCCTTAATGTCGCGAAGATGTCTGGTGAAGAAATTTGATTTTGGCATTATTTGATTGGGTTAATTTTTGCCATTTTTTGCTGGCTGAGCTGAGTTGAAATCAAGGAAAACTACCCAGATTTTTTTGATTTCAACTTCACGATCAACCAGAAAAAAATCAATCAGCGTCAATTATTTACTGGCAAGACAAGCACTCGTCATACTCTTTTTTTCCGTCGCCATTATTCTGAACCGAAACGTCTAGCTCGTGCTTTTCGCCCTTATTTGAAACTTTGTCTGCACGCTGAACCGAAGTTGAGCGACAGTAATACAAACTTTTCAAACCCTTCTGCCACGCACGAAAATGGATTTCGTGTAAAACTTTTTTTGACACATTTCCTGGCAAAAAAACATTCAAACTTTGTGCTTGGCAAATGTATTCTTGACGATCGGCAGAAAGATCAATAACCCAACGCTGATCCATTTCTTGCGCAGTTTTGAACACTAATTTTTCGTGCTCGTCCAGAAAATCTAAATGCTGCACCGAGCCTTCGTTAATCGTGATTGACGACCAAATATCTTCCGAATTTTTTCCTTTCGTTTCGAGCAATCTGACGAGGTTTTTATTTCGCACATTGAATGAGCCGGTGAGAGTTTTTTGCGTGAAAGAATTTGCTGCAAATGGCTCAATTCCAGGCGAAGAATTATTGGCAATGATCGAGATCGAAGCAGTAGGAGCGATTGCTAATTTATTTGAAAATCTTTCGTCTATTCCTGCATCTGCCGCGTCTAAACAAGCGCCTCTTTCTTTCGCCAAAACTTTTGAAGCGCGGTCAACTCCTTGTTTGATGAATTGAAAAATTTTCTTGTTCCAAACTTTGCTCATTGCAGATTCGAGTGGAACATTTTTGCTTTGAAGGAAAGAATGGAAACCCATTACGCCCAGGCCAACAGAGCGCTCACGCATTGCCGAATATTTAGCTTTAATCATTAAATCTGGCGCTTTTTCGATAAAATCTTGCAAGACATTGTCGAGGAAGCGCATCACATCTTCGAGAATTTTGTCGTTATCTTTCCACTCGTCGTAAAATTCTACATTGAGCGAAGATAGGCAGCACACTGCGGTGCGGTCTTTACCAAGATGATCAAGGCCGGTCGGCAAAGTGATCTCACTGCAAAGATTTGAGGTTTTAACTTGAAGACCGAGCTTTTTTTGATGCTCTGGAATTGCGCGGTTAACGGCGTCAACGAAAAGCAAATAAGGCTCTCCTGTTTCAACGCGAGCAGTGAGTAATTTGATCCAAAGAGTACGCGCCTTAACCACCTCAATTGCCTTGCCGCTATGCGGACTTTTCAATTCGAAGTCGCCATCTTTTTCAACTGCGCGCATGAATTCATCAGTGATCGACACGCCGTGGTGAAGATTGAGTGAGCGACGATTTGGATCGCCACCTGTAGGCCTTCTAATGTCGATAAATTCTTCAATTTCTGGATGATGAATCGGCAAATAAACAGCTGCCGAGCCACGCCTGAGGCTGCCTTGCGAAATGGCCAAAGTTTGCGAATCCATTACTTTAATGAATGGAATAATGCCGGAAGTTTTACCATTACCGCGCACAATTTCGCCGATCGAACGGAGATTGCCCCAATAGCTACCGATGCCGCCGCCCTTTGAAGCGAGCCACACATTTTCATTCCACAACTCAACAATGCCGGTGAGTGAATCGGAAGATTCATTCAAAAAACAGGAGATCGGCAAGCCGCGATCAGTGCCACCATTACTCAAAATTGGTGTTGCTGGCATAAACCACAAATTCGAAATGTAGTGGTAAAGACGATTAGCGTGATCTTGGTCATCGGCATAATAAGCGGCGACGCGCGCAAATAAATCTTGGTAAGATTCGCCCGGCATTAAGTAACGATCTTTCAAAACCGCCTTGCCGAAATTACTCAACTTGTCGTCGTTCTTATTGTCGATCTTTACGACAAAGTTTTTGCCCAAGGAAGACTTAATGGCCGCTTGCTCTGCGAAAGTTTTTACTGTTTTTGCTGATGTTTTTTTTGACATTGGAGAAAATGATTTTAATGCGATTTTGACTACATCTAGTGTGATAAACCAGAAAGACCTACTAAATATTGATTTTTGCAGTTTTCTATTTTTGCCAGAAATAATTGGCAATGGAGATTTTTTTAGCACGTAATTTTATCAACAAATCTTTGGCCCACCATTCTTTTTTTCCGCAATCCTCGCGAAAGCGGCGACCCAGAAAAACGCACTCGTTAGCACGTAATTTTTCAACAATCTTCTTCGACCCATCATCCTTTTTCCCGTCATCCTCGCGAAAGCGGGGATCCAGAAAAGCGCACTCGAACTAAATGATTAGATCCCCAAGTTTCCGCTTTCGCCAGAATTACAAAGAAAGCCCCTCAAGATAACAAAAAAACCCGCGCCAGATTTCCCATTGACGAAAACCAACTCGCCCCTACCTTGCCCCTCTCTTGAAAAATATGTGGAGAGGTGGCCGAGAGGCTGAAGGCACCTTCCTGCTAAGAAGGTATACGGGTAATACTGTATCAAGGGTTCGACTCCCTTCCTCTCCGCCATATCTAGCATGCGTAACTTTTGTCTCATTCTCGAACTTTTTGGGGATTTTTAGTTAAGCTATCCTCAAAAATTGTCCTTACGATCCTTCATTTTCTAGCATAGAAAAATCATCATCAACACTTGCTAATGCTTTACTGGAGAACGCTTCTTGTTGTCTAAAATTCTTCGGAAGAGATGGTCAAAAACTGATTTTTCTGGTTAAAAAGGAGAATCACTCAATATTTTTTAGCAAAATTAACTTCTAGAGCCTTGATATTGCTGGTCAAAATAAGGTTAAGCTAAAACGGAGATTTGGAGAATTTGTTTCGCCCGACCGCAAGAATTTTTGCCAAGGCTT
>CAMBES010000047.1 GCA_945865855.1 Rhizobium sp. Q54
CAATGATGTCAGCGCCAAAAGTAATTTCTGGCCTGATTTGGCGCGCCTTAGCACAAAAATCTAAAACTTGTTGGCGATTATGACGACGCTTCATTCGCTTCAAAATCACGTCATCTCCCGACTGAACACTGAGATGCAAATAAGGCATAAAACGCGTTTCATCGCGCAAAATTTCAAAAAATTCTCCAGTATTTTTGTCGTCAATTTCAGCAACATCGATTGAAGAAAGTCGCAAACGTGGAAGTTCGGGAACCATCTTGAGCAAACGCTTAATCATGCCCGACAAAGTAATTGGAACTGCCAAATCTTCGCCGTAACCAGAAATATCTACGCCAGTAAAAACTACTTCCTGGTGACCTGCGGCGACCATTTTTTTTACTTGCGAAACTATTTCACCAAAGGCCACCGAGCGGCTATTTCCGCGGCCAAAAGGTATTACGCAAAAAGTGCAGCGGTGATTACAGCCGTTCTGAATTTCGAGGAAAGCGCGGGTTCTATTTTCAAAATAAGAAACAAGTTGCGGAGCTGTGTCGCGCACCGACATGATGTCGTTGACCTTGATTTTAGAGGTCTCGTTGGGGGTTAGAAAAATTTGTGCAGATTTTTTTGCGGCGAAGAAAATTTGATCTTTGTGGGCGGTATCGGAATCGTGACTTCGTTCTTGGTTTCGACTGCGCTCAACGGGCAGAATCGCGCTGGAGAAATTATAGCTTTCTGGATTCGACTTTTCTGCGTTACCTAAAACCAAATCAACTTCCGCCATTTTCGCGTATTTTTCTGGATCGATTTGCGCGGCACAACCAGTCACAACAATTCTAACATCGGGATTGTCGCGCTTAGCACGACGCACGGCAGAACGAAGCTCGCGCTCAGCTTCTGCGGTTACTGCGCAAGAATTAAAAACTAAAAGATTTTTCTGATCGGTTTTTTTTAGAGCTTCTTTGATTGCTTCAGATTCGTAGGAATTTAAGCGACAACCGAAAGTAATAATTTTGTTATCCGCGTCTTCTTTGATCATCTCTTAATAGCACGTGATTAACAACTTTCTCAACACCGTAAATCTTAGAAACAATTGTCAGTACTCGTTGCATTTCAAAATCATTAACCGCTACGCCAAGCAAATAAACCGTACTTCCCACTGTGGTAATTTTATAATTTGGCCAAATCACATCGCGCGTCATTAGCAGCTTCGACTCTACTTTGGCACTGATTAAGTAATCACGAAAAGCGGAAGAAAAGTCTTTAAAAAACATTCCCTCTTCATGCAGCTGAATCTCGTCAATTACTTCTTTCACACCCAGTGCCATCCAAGAAATATCTTGTGCGATTTTAGCTTTTTGCGGATCGCGAACGATGCCAGTAAGCAAAACCCTACCTTCATTAACAGTAAAATTTACCGAGTTTCCCGGCATTTTTAAACCATGACTAATGAAGTCTGCACTAAGCGTCAAAGCAATCATGACGTCGCTGCGTGTGTCTTGCATGGTTTTCTCGCGCGATGCTAAAACTCCACCTCCAATTGAACCAATAACTACGGTTTCAACACAAGATGTAAGCAATGCCAAAAGAAGAATGTAGCGAATTTTGAAAATTTTCATATTGAACGAGAGCTTGAAAATAAAGGCTAGAAAGCCGATTGAAACTATTTATGACTTCGCCATTTGCAAATTATTTTCCTCGTCCCTACGTTGCGCGACCCTTTCATTAGGGAAATAAGTATGCGGGCGTAGCTCAGTGGTAGAGTGTCACCTTGCCAAGGTGAATGTCGAGGGTTCGAATCCCTTCGCCCGCTCCAATACTTATCAAGAATTTACTTTGGTTGATTTGCCTAATATTTAGCAAACATCCCCCTCGCCTTCTTCACATCATTAGTTTTAGTCAGCGCTAACATCGCTAGAATTCTTGCCTTTTGTGGACTCAAATTATCCGCAGTTATAAAGCCCAGGCTATCGTCTTCGATCTCAACATTAGGCTCAACTAAACCAGAACCAAGATGCGAGCTGCGCACAATTAACACTCCTTTTTTTGCCGCTGCCGCAAGTTTTTCTACTCCGAATTTACTGATATTTCCGTCGCCAACTCCCGCTAAAATTATTCCTTTCGCTCCTGACTCAACTAAGTAATCAATCACGCTAACATCAACACCAGCGTGAGCGTAAATAATTTCAACCTTCGGCAGAGATTCTGTTTTTCTAACATCAAAAACCGCCTGACTAGTGTGAGCGCGAAGTGGGCTGTAGTAAAATTTTACTGCGCCATAAAGCACCGTTCCAATCATGCCAGAATTGAGCGCTTTAAATGACGAAACATTTGTTGTGTTGGTTTTTGCCACGTCGCGTGCGGCAAAAATTTCGTCGTTAAACATTACTAAAACACCCTTGTCGTAAGCATCTTTTGAGGCGGCAAGAGCAACTGCATTGTAAAGATTTAACGCACCATCAGAACTAAGTGAAGTCGAAGGACGCATTGCGCCAACTAGCACCACCGGCTTTTTACTCTTCACAACAAGATTCAAAAAATATGCCGTTTCTTCGAGAGTGTCAGTGCCGTGAGTAATAACCAAACCTTGCACCGAGCTCTGCGCAAGAAGTTCATTTACTCTTTTTGCAATCTTTAACCAGACTTCATTATTCATGTCTTGGCTCGCAATTTGCATAGCTTGCTCAACTTGAATATCGGCGAGCTTATTAAGCCCTGGAATGTTTTTTATAACTTGATCAATACCAACTTTTCCCGGCGCATATTTTGAACCAACAGAGGAATCGCCAGCTCCGGCAATAGTTCCGCCAGTGGCAAGAATCACCACATTTTTTGCCTGTGCCGAACAAGACAAAAACACAAAAAGAGAAATAATTTTTAGAAGCTTCATAAAATTAGTTAGTTGGTTGGTTGGTTTGCTAAAATATCGCGGTAAAATTCTTCACCGATTTTAATTTCTTCACGACCATTTTTTACGCGCCAGGCGTTTGAATCGCGAAGGGAAAAAATACAACCGCAATATTCCTGTTTGTAAAATTCTTCGCGCTTAGCAATTTCATACATGCGGGCTCCCCCACCTTCTTTGCGCCAATTGTAAGTCCAATAAGAAATGCCTTCGTAATTTTTTGCCGCGCGAATTCCGCATTCGTTAATTTGATTCATATCTTTCCAGCGCGAAATTCCGAGCGACGAACTAATTGTCGTAAAGCCATTTTCAAAAGCATAAAGCGCGGTGCGCTCGAAGCGCATGTCGAAACATTTTGTGCAGCGCTCTCCTTTTTCTGGCGCCCATTCTAAGCCCTTGGCGCGCTTGAACCAATTTTGCACATCGTAATCCGCATCAATGAACGGCATTCCAAGTTTTTCAGCGAAACGAATGTTCTCTTCTTTACGAATTTCATATTCCTTTTTTGGATGAATATTCGGATTGTAGAAAAAAATCGTAACCTCAATTCCCGATTCTTTCATTCGCTCCATCAAGTCTCCTGCGCAAGGTGCGCAGCAGCTGTGAAGTAAAACGCGATTATCTGTCGCACTAGTTGGAAGAGTAAGTTTGTGAATCATATGCCTGAATTGCCTGAAGTAGAAACGATCCGTCGCGGATTAAAAAATATTGTCGGAAAGAAAATCACGAAAATTTTTCGCTCCGAAAAGAAACTAAGATTAGAAACCAGCCTTGATTTTCAAGCCTTAAAAGGTGCAAAGATTTCAGAAATTTTTCGCCGCGCACGTTACTTAATTATTAATCTGAGCAATGATTTAAGTCTGATTATTCATCTGGGAATGAGCGGAAGAATTACTATCGAGCAAGAATTTTCTAAGTTAAAACACGATCACTTCGCCCATGAGTTTACCGACGGAACTTGGTTAGTTTTTAACGATCCACGTCGTTTTGGGTTTGTTGATTTAGTAAAAACTAAGGATCTCTTAAAACATAAAATGCTTGTAAAGCTAGGCCCAGAACCACTCGAGAAAGAATTTAATTTTACCGACTTCGCCAAAAAATTGCGCAGCAAAAAAACCAACATTAAAACTACGATCATGGACAACCATGTGGTTGTAGGTGTTGGCAATATTTACGCTAATGAATCTCTCTTCGATTCTGGAATTTCTCCGCTACGCAATTCTGATTCGCTCGCAAAAAACGAAATCGAAAAACTAATCTCCTCAATAAAAAAAATAATCAAAGCAGCCATTAAGGCCGGGGGCTCGTCAATTTCTGATTACATTGACTCACACGGAAATTCCGGAAAATTTCAGGACGGATTTAAAGTTTACGGACGCGCCAGGGGAAAATGTTTGCAATGTAAAAACCTGATCCAAAGAATCGTGCAAAGCGGCCGCTCCAGCTTTTTCTGCAACCAATGTCAAAAGTGATAATGAAAAAAATTCTTCTTCTCGTTCCATTTTTTTTACTTTTTTCCTGCATTGATTCGCCAAAATTAGAGAAAAAATTTCAGCAAGTAACTAACAAGCCGGTCGAAGGGCCCAAGGCCTCTGAAGACTTTGTGCAAGGCAGTGAAGACATTCCTCTTTTAGTTGGAATGGAAAAAATTTACGACGGCGCTTTAGGATTTGATTCAGCTTCTGGCAGCATCATTACATCTAGTTACTCGACAAATCTCGAGCCAAAACAAGTTAAATTATTTTACTTAAAAACCTTGCCAGAAATGGGCTGGGGAATCACTAAAAATGCTGAGAATTCAGCTAAATTCAAACGTGAAAAAGAAGATTTAGAAATCGAATTTGCCAAAGAAGACGAGATTCAAGTTGTGCGATTTTTTATCTCTTCGCTGACTCAGTAAAAAAATGTAAGGCAAGCTGTAAGCCGGATCCTGTGCCCGTTGCCGGGTGGTGATCATTCATCTAGGCCTAGCGTTGCCACTAGGCTCAAGCAGTCTACCCGAATAGCAGTGCGAGAGCGCACTTGAGCATTAAAGCCCAGCCATTCCTATTTGACTTTGCTCCAGATAGGGTTTTTCCAAATGTGTGTTACCACACAAGCGCGTGAGCTCTTACCTCGCGTTTTCATCCTTACTGGTCTTGCGACTTAGCGGTATATTCTCTGTGACACTTTCCCTCAACTGTTCTATTTTATTCGAACCGACGTGGCCAGCCGTTAGCTGGTATCATTCTCTCGTGGAGTCCGGACTTTCCTCTGATTTTCAAATCTGTTTCCAAATTAAAACCAGCGATCACCCGCTTGCCTTACAAGATCGCGACCGTAAGTTGCGCCGCCTTTAAAGACAACCTTCCCTGTCATCCCCGCGAAGGCGGGGATTCAGTGCTCACTTCCAATAAACTCAGATCGTTTAATTTTCTGGATTCCCGCCTTCGCGGGAATGACAACTGACTTAAAAATGAAAACCGTCTTCTCTGGAATCCAGCCAACCGGCAATCTTCATCTCGGAAATTATCTTGGCGCAATCCGCAACTGGATTGATTTGCAAGAAACGCATCACTGCATTTTTGGCATCATGAATCTGCACGCAATCACCCTCCCCCAAGATCCAAAAGTGCTTCGTCAAAATATTTTAGATGCCGCCGCTATTTATTTAGCCTGCGGATTGGATCCGGCAAAAACTACGCTTTTTGTGCAAGGTGAAGTGGCTGAACATGCGGAATTAGCCTGGGTTCTTGGCACTTTGACCCCGATGGGTTGGTTGAATCGAATGACGCAGTTTAAGGATAAAGTGAAAGAGGCAAAATATCGTCCGGTAGCTATTAAAAATGATGAAGAGCGCAATACTACCGAGCAGTTAATTGATAAAATTAATAACAATATTTCAGAAGCCGGAAATCTCGGCCTCTACTCCTACCCAGTTCTAATGGCCGCCGACATCCTTCTCTACAAAGCAGATTTAGTTCCAGTTGGCGAAGATCAAAAACAACATCTCGAATTAACTCGCGATATTGCTGGCGCATTTAATCGTCGTTTTGCTTGTGAATATTTTAAACTACCTGATCCGATGATTGTTTCTGGAGTCAAGCGCATCATGTCTCTACAAAATGGAACAAGAAAAATGAGCAAGTCGGATGAATCAGATTTATCACGAATTAATCTTACCGATTCAGCGGAAGAAATCGTAAAAAAAGTTAAAAAAGCAAAAACAGATTCTTTGCCAATAATCACTTTTGACGAAGCGCGTCCGGAAATTTTTAATTTGTTAAACATCTTTTCAGCCTTCACTGGCAAGACCCCAGAAAGCCTAGCCAAGGAATATGAAACCAGTGGAAACGGAAAATTCAAAACTGATTTAGCAGAAGTTTTAGTCGAAAAATTAAAACCAATCCAAGAAAATCTCACTCGCTTCAAACAAGATCCTGCCTACGTTCGCTGGGTTCTGGATGAAGGAAAAAATCAAGCGCACAAGATTGCGCAGAAAACCAAAAAAGAAGTTTTTGAAATCGTCGGACTCTAAATGAATTCATTCCCTCAAAATCTCGAACAAGAAATTATCCGCCTAAAAAAAGAGCAGAATGCCATCATTCTTGCACATTTTTATCAGGAAGCAGAAATTCAAGACATCGCTGATTTCATTGGCGATTCTCTTGATCTCTCGCGCAAAGCCGCGGCAACAGATGCCGACACAATTATTTTCTGCGGCGTAAAATTTATGGCCGAAGTTGCAAAAATTCTTTCGCCAAAAAAACGCGTTTTGATTCCAGATTTAAAAGCTGGTTGCTCACTCGAAGATTCATGCCAACCAATTCCTTTCGCTGAATTTAAGAAGAAACATCCAAAAGCAATTGTTGTGACCTACATCAATTGCTCCGCGGAAATAAAGGCTTTGTCAGACATTATTGTTACTTCATCTAACGCTAAAAAAATCATTGAACTAATCCCGACAGATCAAGAAATCATCTTCGCACCAGATCAACATCTCGGCCGCTATTTAGAAAAAATCACCGGCAGAAAAATGATTTTGTGGAATGGATCTTGCGTCGTTCACGAACAATTTAGTGAAAAAGAATTGGTAAAATTAATCGCCAATCATCCACAAGCAAAAGTCATCGCTCACCCAGAATGCCCAGAAAGCCTACTTTCGCACGCGCATCACATTGGCTCAACTTCGTCGCTGTTAAAATTTGCGCAGGATAATCAGGGTGAAGAATTTATTGTTTTGACCGAGCCGCACATCATTCACCAAATGACGCAAAAAAATCCGACAGGGAAATTTTACGATTGCCCCTTTGTCGACAAAGCTGGTTGCACTCTTTGCAACACTTGTCCTTACATGCAGCTGAATACTTTAGAAAAACTTTATTTAATTTTGCGCGACGGAAATAAAGCGCAGTTTGGCGGAGAATTGCAAATGGACGAAGTCTTGAGAATAAAAGCTGAAGCGCCTTTGAGAAAAATGTTGGAGATGTCTTAAAGTTTTTTTGGTCGCCGTTTTTGCCGAGATTGCGCTGTATTTATTCGTCTCGTTATCTTCGTGAAAGCGGTGCTTGAGAACTACTTCAATAAATTCTCTAGCGCTAGTTTTGCCACCAATTTCTGAGCTTCTTTTTTTGATTTCCCCGACGCAGAAAATTCTAAATCATTCGGCGGAATTTTTACCTTCGAAATGAATGTTGGCGCGTGATCTAATCCACCATCTTTAACAGTTTCATATTGCGGAAGCTGCTTTGTTCTGATTTGTACTAATTCTTGTAATTCTGAAACCGGATCTTTCGGCGGAAGAATATCTCGCTCAAAAAATGACTGCCAAAATTTTAGAATAAAATTCTTCGCCTCAGAATAATTTGAATCGAGGTAAATTGCGCCAATCAAAGCCTCAAGAGCATTTTCAAGATTGCGTTTATTAGTTTTTCCACCAAGCTTTCTCTCGCCATTACTGATCTGCAAAACTTCTGTAAGGCCAATTAAAAGTGCAACTTCAGCCAAAGTTTCTCCGGAAACTAAAGCGGCTTGACGCTTAGAGAGCGAACCCTCCATCTCATTTGGATATTTGCCCATTAAAAATTCACCAACAACTAAACTAAGAACCTTGTCGCCCAAAAATTCTAATCTCTGATAATTTGGACGATCAAAGTTATCCTTGGAAAGACTCGGATGCGTAAGCGCCTCCTCCAACAATTTTTGATTGGTAAAATAGTAAGGAATTTTCGCGCAAAAATTTTTGAAATCTTGATTCATTATTCCTCGATGTAAGTCACTGCCTCACCTTCATGCACCAGGATGTATTTGGTATTTAGGAAGGTTTTGTAAGAATAGATGTAATCACCTGTGTAGTAATTGCAGACGAATTTCTTTTTCACTCGATCGTAAGTTTCGCTGTCAACTACAGACACACCCCAAGATTCGTAATATGATTTTGCCAGATTGCGATCATATTCTAAAACCCTAACGCAACCTGCGCGATCAATGTTTATGCAAGAGAAGAGGGGTAGTAAAAAGAGAATAAAAATTTTCTTCATTTAAAAGATTTTGGACTGTTTTTTAGGAGGGCAATATGGCGGCTCTGCCAAAATTCATCTCGATTTTATTCTCCATTTCCAATTCCACCAAAGCAACATTTACAAGCTTTGGCGAGATTTGAAGATCGTGAATAATATCTTCAATATCGATTGGAACGTGATTAAGTTTTTGTAAAATTTCTTCACGAATTTTTTTAATATCTCCATTAGATATTTCTGAATATTGATTAGAAATATCTGCTGGTCTCTTTTCTCTATTCACTTGAGTAAAAGCCATTTTTAAATGCGGAAAGCTAATCAAAAAATCTTCGACATTTTCAAAAATTGTTGCGCCTTCTTTGATCAAACGATTCGTGCCTTTGCATCTTAAATCGAATGGAGATCCGGGAACTGCAAACAGCTCGCGACCTTGTTCTGCAGCGAATCGCGCTGTACTCAAACTTCCAGATTTAAGACCGGCTTCAACAACAATTGTTGCAAGCGACAAGCCAGAAATCAGGCGGTTACGTTGAATAAAATTCTCTTTTAGCGGAGAAGAGTTGAATGGAAATTCACTGATGAGCAAGCCGTAATCAAGAATGTGTCGGTAAAGCCCTTCATTTTCTTTGGGATAAGTTGTGTTAATGCCACCGGCAATTACGCCGATTGTGCCACTCATGATCGCCGCTTCATGCGCCGCAGTGTCAATGCCACGCGCTACTCCTGAGACAATAATGGTTGAGTGATTGCCAATCTCGACAGCAATTGAACGCGCAAAATTAATTGAATTTAGCGAAGCATTTCTCGCACCAACTATTGCCACACAATTACGCTGCAAAAAATCTACTTCACCCTTAACGGTTAGAGTCGGAGGTGGGCCAGGAATTTCGCGTAAAGATTGTGGATATTTTTCATCAGAAAATAACAAAAGCTCTGCACCAAAATTTTTGATTTCTTCCAGCTCTTGTTCTGCTTTTTCTTTGCTGCAAATTACAACATTGCTCTTCAATTCGGAAACGCGTTCGAGCGCTCGCGTTGCTGTATCAAAGGCTTCAATTAAACGGAAAAATGTAACAGAGCCAACATTCTCGCTTCTTGCAAGACGCAGCCAATTGATCTTCTCTTGATTAGGGTTTGTCATTGGGGTGTGGGTTTTTGGGTTGTTTAGTGTTTAATACGATATCCCTTACGAATCATGTGTAGAAGCACAAAGGCGAGAGATAAGTTTAAAATCAAAATATAAATTATTCCTGTCAAGGGGCTCGCGTCACTTTGTCCGGTGATTGAAAAACGAAAGCCGTCAATCATGTAGAAAAATGGATTTACGTGCGAAATTTTTTGCCAAAATTCTGGCAAAGCATTTGTTGAATAAAACGTGCCCGACAAGAAGGTTAAAGGCGTGATAACGTAGCTTGTCATTGCCGACATATTGTCAAAAGTTTCCGAAAAAATTCCGCAAAGCAC
>CAMBES010000048.1 GCA_945865855.1 Rhizobium sp. Q54
GCCGCCTTCTTAATTAGCAACATCGCGCGCACAACTTCCTTAGGCATTTTGTGGCCAGGATTGTGATTTTGAATTGGAAAATTTTCTACTGAGCGCTGTGTTTGAGCGGCATAATAGGCTTCGGCAGGAACTTTAATTTCGCCGAAAGAATCGGATTCGATTCGGAAATTATCGGTCATTAACGGCTTTGTTGTGATTGATTAAGATTGGAAACTGGTCGGTAGCTTATTGGTTTTGTGAAAGCGTTTGGAGTAATCGCTGCAGTTTTTAGCGCCTCGAAAATATTTTGTTCGCCTTCAATACCTTTCAAATCTCCAGTCAAAATTTTAGCAACGATTTTCGCTAAATCTGCCTTTGCTAATTTTTTTGCATCTTCTGTGTCTAAATTTCTGAGTTTTTCAGTTCTGTGAGTGCCAAGCTCTCTGGAAAGTTGTTTGGTTATAGAGTTCCATTCTGTTGAATCTGCACAACTCAACGCCAAGATTTTTTCTGCTGCCGCTTTTTCGTTAATGTTTTCAAGCTGCTTAGCTCCAAAGCCAGCTAAAGAAAAGGCGGCTGAAGCAGGCTGGCCAAAAACAGGAACCAGCGAAGAGATTTTAGAAAGTAGATCTGCAGCATTTGAAGCAGCGCCATTCTTCAATTCAAACTTGTCGCTGTGTGATATTTTTGCCGCCGCTTCTAACTCATTTAATTCCGTACGAATAGCGCGGCGATATGTGACGACCGATTCCGCCTCTTCTCTTCTAAGTTCGTCGGCCATTAGTTAACCGCGGTAACTGCTCTTCTGTTTTTATTGAAGATTGCTTCAGTTGCGCCGAAGAAGGCAGGACGCTCTTTGCCGAAAGAAACAGTTTTGACGCGAGCAGCTTCAACACCATTTGCGACCAGGTATTTTTTTACTGAGTTCGCTCTTTTTTCGCCAAGAGCAATGTTATATTCGCGAGTTCCGCGCTCGTCGCAATGACCCTCAATGGTTATTTTGATTGTTGGGTCGCTCTTCAGCCAGGCGATTTGCACATCAAGAATTTTTTTTGATTGGTCGTCAACGTCAGAAGAATTATATTCAAAGAAAACGCGATCTTGCACTTCAACTTGTTGTGCTTCGGTTTGCTGATCTAGAACTTCAACTTGTTGCTCGTCGAGAGTTTGATAAAGGCTAGGATCGTTTTCCATCGCGCCATCTTTAACGGCAGTTTCATTTTCAGTTACAACTGAATCGTTTTTAGCGTGACATGAGATGAGTAAAAAAATTGCGCTCAAAGTTAGAATTTTCTTAAGCATTTAGGCCTCTTTTATTGTATTGGGGAGTGCTTTGAAAAGCGGGCGGAAGTTATTTTGTGCGTGATCAAAATGTCAACCTCTGAGAAGTTCTTCAGAATTCTTGATGTACTTTGAATGCAGCAAAATGTGATTGATAGGTAGTTCGATGTTCAAATTGATAGTCAACGCTGAAAATAATATCGTCGATATGATAGCCATTTATTTCAACCCCGAGCCTTAAACTGCCTGGATCAATTGAAGATACTTGAGAATTAAAACTTGAGTTCTGACCAGAAAAATTGCTGACGGTGTTGGAGGTGTGATTGATGAAGTTGTAGCCGTAAGATGTTTTTAAAATAGTAATGAATTTTTTGAATTCGCTGCGTTCGTGAATTTTTTCTGACCAGCTTAAGCCACCGCCAACTCTGCCTTCGAACACATTTGAGGTTGAACCATTTACATTCAAATTAAGTGAGTCTGCACCTTTTTCGCGGTAGATGCCAGTGTTGCTGTGAAGAAAGCTTGTAGAAATTTCGGGAATAAAATTGAGCTCGCGATTTATTTTTTTTGTCATTCCCGCTCTTAATTTTGCGACGTAACTTGAGCCGTTATAATTTGCCGAGGCGGTGGAGGAAACTGCAGGAATGGCGCGGCTTGAAGAATATTGGCTAAAAGCAATGCCGCCCAAAGAATCGAAGAAAAATTTCTTAAAATTTTGACTATTGTAAAAGTTGAGTTGGTAAGTGTTGGTGGAAGTTTTTTTTAGAGAATCGAGAGATTTTGTTTCACTGCGCGCAATGCTTAACGCCAGACCAGACATATTTTGCGGTGAGAATTCGCGATCTAATCCTATGGAAATTCCACTTAAAACTGCTTTGTAGCCAACATCGTCTGAGGTCTTGTTTTGCGTGGCTGAAGCTCCAAATGGCTGCACCCAAAATCCATTCTTAAGTGATCCACCTTGTTGCTGTAAATTGAATGAATCTAGGGGCTGATTTGTAGAAAAAATTTGCGCAAAGCTTGTACCTTGCGCTGGTAATTCGTAAGTGCCGGCGCGAATTTTGTCGAGTCGCATTTCGCCAGTTTTAAGTGAACTATTAACAACATTAATATTGCCAATTGCCTTGCCGCGACTTGATTGCGGTGCAAGCTGGGCAAGGGTTTGTTCGAGTTCGCTGTCGCTGAAATTTTTACTGTCGAGGTAGCTCAGGAACTCTTGCATCTTGCCGCTGCTACTAATTTCGCTTAGATTTTCGTAAATTTTTTTGACGTTATTGCTGACGTTAATTTCGCTGGCTTGGAGGTGATCAATGTTAAGTATTAAATTATTGCCACTGACCTCGGTGCTTAGTTTGAGAAGGCCGCAACTGCTTGCGTTGCAATTATTAACTTTGATGTCGGAGATTTTTTGTAGCGACGAATTGCTGCCGCCACTGACCAGGGTTATTTGCTGACCACTGCTTAAATATTTATTCGCTGAAGAAATTATCAGTTTTGAATTGGCATCGATGCTTGCTTCACCAATTACAGCAAGGCTGCCGAAGCCATTTTTATCGCCGGCAATTTGCAAAGTGTCGCCGGAAACCAAGGAGAAATTTCCGGAAATTATTTGGTCGTTAGTTCCGAGGTTAATTATTCCTGAGCCTTTACCAACTAAGTTTCCCGCGATAGTTAAATTATTTACAACGCTTAAATCCAGAGTTCCGCTGGTGGAAATATTGCCGACAGAAACATTGTTTTCTGGAGAAAATTTTGCGCCAGAAGAAATGTTTAAAGTGCCCGCACCATTGAGCTCGCCACTTAGAGAAGAATTAGAGTTTAGAGTTAAAATTGCGCCGCTGGCGATCGAAATAGTTTCTGCTTCTACTTCGTTATTTGCATTGAATGTGCCGGAAGAAATATTGAGCGCGTTTAGATTCGAGAAATTTGCTGACTGAGTGAAGTTGTTGGTAATGTTAACGGTGCCGACATCAGAGCCTTCGACGATTCCACTAATTGTGCCGCCGGAAATATTTAGCGTGCCGTTACCGATTCTTATGCCGCCAATCAGCGTGCCAGAATTATTAATCACTGTGCCGTCGCCCTCATTATAGATCGCATATTTTGTGGCGCTGATCGTGCCAGAATTAGTGAGGGTAGAATTAGCGCCGTCGATTCGAATTCCGTAATCTGTGCTGTCATTACCGCCGCTAATTGCGCCGGAATTAATGATGAGAGTGTAGCCGTCATTGGTGTAGATTCCGTGAGCATCGGCAGCATTTATTGTGCCAGAATTTGTGACGCTGCTGTAATTACTTAAGCTTGCTGCAGAGTTTGTTCCAGCACTGATGTAAATGCCGTAAGCACTAGAGCCGGAAGTGATGATTGCGCCTGCATTATTCGCCGAAGAAAAATCTCCACTGATGCTGATGCCCCGCCCTGAACTGTTCGCGGTTGTGATTGTTGCGCCTGATGCGTTGCTGATTTGATTGTAGTCTCCTGTAGTTCTTATGCCGTAAGCGCTAGAGCCTTGGGTGGTTATTCTGTAAGTATTATTAATTTTTCTTGGACTCGAACTTGTTCCGGCTTGGGTGCTGTTAATTCCTGCGCCGCTGGTATTCGCAGCGGTGGTCGCGATATCGGATGTTGTTGTGTAATCACTTTGACTGGAAGTTAAAGTGATTGCTTGAGCTTGTCGGGTAACAAGCAAGCAAAATGCCAGAAAGGCCACGCGGTGAAACATGGGTTTTTTTGTGGTTTGGGTATTTTAGTGATTTGCGTGAGTTACAATTTCTTCGCGATTTTGAGGCCGATAATTAAAGCGACAAGAGTGACGAAGTAAGTGAGGAGCTGTGCGCCTGCGGGCTGATCAATATAGCCAAAAAATATGTGTAAAAATTTTCCGACGAAACTTTGTTGTGACAGAATCATCGAGAAATCGAATTCCCCAAGAGTTGGCGTTATTTGGGCGTTGATCCAAAAACCAATTCCTTGTGAAGCAATTCCCGCTGACAAGAAAATCAAAAGCCAAGTTGTAACGATAAAAAAATATTTCCCACAAGCCTTGAGAATGCCTAGATAGAGGGCGAATCCAACTGCGGAGCCGAAGATTAATCCCGCGATTAATCCAGAAATAATTCCTGAAATTTCGGTGCCGGAGACGTAATAGCTGTAAGTGAAAAGCACGACCTCGGCACTCTCACGAAGCACGGACAAGAAGACGACAACGAGTAAAATATAAAGCGGTTTTTTTCCTTCGCGGACGGAATTGCTCAAGCGCTTTAATTCTCCAGAGATAGATCTGGCGTGCTTTTGCATCCAGAGAACGGTCCAGCCAATCATGACTGAGGCGGAAATTAAAATAAGTCCGTTGAAAAATTCTTGACCCATTCCGTCCAGGCTTTCAGAAATTTTGTCGGTGAAAAACGCAAGAAGAAGAGAGGCGGCGATGCCAAGAGTTAGGCCGCTTAAGATCCATTTTGTACGGCCAGGAATTTCTTTAGTGGCGGCAGTTAAGATTCCTAAGATTAGCGAGATCTCAAGAATTTCACGGAAGACGACGATTGCGATTTGAAGCATTTGAAGGAGATTAAATTTTGTGAAAAATCATCTTTCTATTTACATACATTATCCTTTTTGCAAATCGAAATGTCCTTACTGCGATTTTAATTCGCACGTGCAGGAAGGCGTTGATCATGCGCGTTTTCTGCGTGCTTACGAAAAGGAATTAGAGTTTTTCGCGAAAAAAATTGGCGCCAGAAAGGTGAAAACAATTTTTTTTGGCGGAGGAACTCCTTCGTTAATGCCAATATTTTTAGTTGAGGGTATCTTAAAAAAAATTGCTGAATTGTGGGAGGTTGCAGAAAATTGTGAGATTAGTTTAGAGGCGAATCCTACCTCGTCAGAAGCTTCTAAATTCAAGGCTTTGCGCGATGTTGGTGTTAATCGTTTATCACTCGGAATTCAGGCTTTAAATGACGAGGATCTTAAATTTTTAGGACGAGAACATTCGGCGAAAGAGGCGATGCAAACAATCGAAATTGCCGCAAAAGTTTTTAAGAATTTTTCCTTCGATCTGATTTATGCAAGGCCAAAGCAGAACCTAGATCAGTGGGCTGATGAACTTAGAAGGGCGATTGATTTTGGCACAAAACATCTCTCGCTTTATCAATTAACAATCGAAAAAGGCACAAAATTTTTTACAGAATTTCAGCAAAAAAAATTCAAAATGCCCGAAGAAAACTTATCAGCAGAATTTTATGAGATGACGAATGAAATCACGTCTGACGCTGGTTTAGAGCTTTACGAAATTTCTAACTACTCACGTAAAAATTTTGAATGTCTTCACAATCTAGTTTACTGGCAAGGTGGTGATTATTTGGGAATTGGAGCTGGTGCGCATTCGAGAATTTTTCTCGTTGGCGAAGAAAAAAGATCGGCAATTATGATGCTTCACGAACCCCTAGCTTGGTTAAAGAAAGTTGAGGAATCTGGGGCAGGAATTCAAAAGTTAGAAAAAATTTCGGCAGAAGAATTGCGTGAGGAATTAATTTTAATGGGGCTGCGTTTGCGCGATGGAATGAGTAGCGAATTTTTTGATCCAAAGAAATTACAGAATCTTGTGAATCAAGGCTTGATCGAGGTTGTGGCTGATCGCGTTAAAATTGTTGATGAAGCGAGATTGCTTACTAATTCAATCATCGAAAAGCTCATTTAAGCGGGAGGTTGCAATTAAAAAACCCCTAAATATGGTGCGCGCCCCTTTGAGCTGTCCTATTATTCAAACTTAAATTTACTCAAATATTATGCCTCTTTACGAGACCGTTTTTATTGCACGGCAAGATCTAGCTGCAGAAGACATTGATACACTTACCGACAATCTAGCCAAGATCGTTACTAACGGCGGCGGTAAGGTTGTTTTTAGAGAGTATTGGGGCGCAAGAAATCTTGCTTACAAAGTTAAGAAAAATACACGCGGACACTACGTTTTTCTAAGTCTCGATTCTGAATATGCAGCAGTTGCTGAACTCAATCGTGTTATGGGTTTTAATGAAGATATTATTCGCAGCGTTACCTTCAGCGTTGAGGAACATCAAGGTGAAACACCGTTATGTATCGCCAAAAATGCTAGAGATCACAAGGCTGGCAAGGTTTATATTAAGAAAGAGCCAAGCAAAATTGATTTGGCGATTGAGCAAGTTCAATTCGATATTTAGGAGTTTCAATGTCTAGAAGTTATCAAAATAAATCTACCAACAAATCTAACAACAAGTTGGCTGCAAATAACGCGGCTCCAAAGGTTGGGGAAGAGGGTTTTATCAAAGTTTCTTTGGTTAACCAAAGTGTCTTCATTAGAAGAAAAAAATCTTGCCCACTGCGCAGTATTCCGCTTACGGAAATCACTTACAAAAATTTGAAATTGCTCAATAAATTTTTGTCCGAGCGCGGTAAAATTTTGCCAAGTAGAATTACCAACGTTACACCAAAAAAACAAAGAGCTTTGGCTAACGCAATCAAAAGAGCGCGCTTCTTGGCGCTTATCTCTCCTATTAAGAAAGACTAAACATTTAGATCTAAATTCCTGATGAAAATTATTTTAATTTCTGCCGTTTCTAAGCTCGGTAAAATTGGCGACATCGTTGAAGTGGCCAACGGTTATGCAAAAAATTTCCTAATTCCAAGCAAGAAGGCTATTTGCTTTACCGCAGCTAATTACAAAGTATTCGAGGCAAAGAAAGCCGAGTTTGAGCAAGCCCACATAAACAACCTCGACTCCGCCTCCAAAGTTAAAGCAAAAATCGCTGGAAAAGATTTGATTATTATCGAAAACGCTTCGGATGACGGCAGATTGTATGGCTCGGTAAATTCATCTGTAATTGCAGCAAAAATTAACGAAATGCTTGGAGAAAAACTAGTTTCTCGCGCTGATGTTTTCTTAAAAAAACCAATCAAAGAAATTGGTGTTTACGAAGTAAAATTAAATCCCCACTCCGATGTTTCTTTCGATGTTCGTGCGATTGTAACTCGTAGCGAATCAGAAATCGAAGCGCTTTTACGCGGTGGAAAAAAGAATAAATCTGAGCAAGAATCAGCAACGCAAGAATCAATTTCTGATTCTTCTTCTGATGAAGAGCAAAAAAATACCAAACCTAAAAGAGTTAGAAAAAAAGCGGAGGTTTCTGCCGAGGAGTAGAGCATCTTCTTCGGTTATTAGTTTTTTTTGTTAACTACGTGTTGACAAATAAAAATTGGCAAGAATTATGTCCGCCCTTCTAATTTTTAAAGGAAGTAATTGAGGTTAAAGAGTTTACGAAAGTTTACCTTTAGGCGAAGATAGATAAGGTCTTTTACAGGTTCTTTATAGAGCCAAAAAATCACTCTTAGAGTAGAATAAATAAATCTCTCGAATGGCTTAAAAGTTTTTCGAGCGAAGGATATTTTATTCTCAAAGTTTTGATTGAAAGATTAGCTGTTTAACAATCGTGAATAATTGATAACTAAAGAATACTGCAGGTTAGTGGAGCAGAAATGCTCGTACTAACTTAGCGAATTCATAAACTGAAAAAGTTTATCTCAAGAAAAAAACCTTAATTGTATTTTCAATTCATGTGTGGCTCTTCTCCTGTTTGGAGAGGGTTGTATCTTTGCAAACGAAAGCGAGCAAATGCAACTGGGGATTCAAATCCTCGAGCAAGCGTGCAGATTTGTTCTGCACATAGATTTAGAAATAAGCAAAATAAGGGCATTTGATGGATGCCTTGGCATAGAAAGGCGATGAAGGACGTAACAGGCTGCGATAAGCCTCGGGTAGCTGCCAATAAGCTTTGATCCGAGGATTTCCGAATGGGGTAACCCGCTCTCTTTTAGAGAGCATCCCTAACTGAATTCATAGGTTAGGGAAGACATACCCGGTGAACTGAAATATCTAAGTAGCCGGAGGAAAGGACATCAACAGAGACTCCGTTAGTAGTGACGAGCGAACGCGGACCAGGCCAGTCCTGGTTTTTTACAAATTAGAACAACCTGGAAAGGTTGACCATAGAGGGTGATAGTCCCGTATAAATAGATGTAAGAAGCCAGGCTCGAGTAGGGCGGGACACGTGAAATCCTGTCTGAACATGGGTGGACCAGTTCATCCAAGCCTAAGTACTCTTCTATGACCGATAGTGAACTAGTACCGTGAGGGAAAGGTGAAAAGAACCCCGATAAGGGGAGTGAAATAGACACTGAAATCGAATGCCTACAAGCAGTTAGAGCTCCATTAGGGAGTGATAGCGTACCTTTTGTATAATGGGTCGGCGAGTTAATTTTGTTGTGCAAGCTTAAGTCGTAAGATGTAGGCGTAGCGAAAGCGAGTCCTAACAGGGCGTCTGAGTACAGCGAATTAGACCCGAAACTAGATGAGCTAGTCATGGCCAGGTTGAAGGTGAGGTAACACTTACTGGAGGACCGAACTCATTAATGTTGCAAAATTACGAGATGAGCTGTGATTAGGGGTGAAAGACTAAACAAATCTAGATATAGCTGGTTCTCCGCGAAATCTATTTAGGTAGAGCGTTAGATATTACTGTTGGGGGTAGAGCACTGTCAAGGCTAGGGGGTCCAAAAGACTTACCAAACCTTAACAAACTCCAAATACCAACAAGTACAGTCTGGCAGGCAGACGGCGGGTGCTAAGGTCCGTCGTCGAAAGGGAAACAGCCCAGACCATCGTCTAAGGTCCCTAAATTATCACTAAGTGGGAAAGGAAGTCAGAGGGCCAAAACAACCAGGAGGTTGGCTTAGAAGCAGCCATCCTTTAAAGAAAGCGTAATAGCTCACTGGTCTAAATAAGCCTTCTGGCGCCGAAAATGTAACGGGGCTAAAGTGATATACCGAAGACATGGATTGCTAGGCATTGTGCCTAGCAGTGGTAGCGGAGCGTTGTGTAAGTCTGTGAAGGTGAATCGTCAGGTTTGCTGGAGATATCACAAGTGAGAATGCCGACATGAGTAACGATAAAAAATGTGAGAAACATTTTCGCCGAAAATCTAAGGTTTCCTGCTTAAAGTTAATCTGAGCAGGGTTAGTCAGTACCTAAGGCGAGGCCGAAAGGCGTAGTCGATGGAAATCAGGTTAATATTCCTGAACCGAGTGGAGAGTGACGGAGCGTTCTTTTGCGTATCTTCTTATTGGATTGAAGATGCGTCGAAGTTGCTTCCAGGAAATAGCCCCACGATAAGACTGTACCAAAACCGACACAGGTAGATGGGTTGAGAATACTAAGGCGCTTGAGAGAACTACACTGAAGGAACTAGGCAAAATGCATCCGTAACTTCGGGAAAAGGATGGCCCACCGTGGCGCAAGCTGCGATGGGTGGCACAGAAATGGGGGTAGCGACTGTTTACCAAAAACACAGGGCTCTGCTAAATCATTAAGATGAAGTATAGGGTCTGACGCCTGCCCGGTGCTGGAAGGTCAAGTGATGGGGTGCAAGCTCCTGATCGAAGCCCCAGTAAACGGCGGCCGTAACTATGACGGTCCTAAGGTAGCGAAATTCCTTGTCGGGTAAGTTCCGACCCGCACGAATGGC
>CAMBES010000049.1 GCA_945865855.1 Rhizobium sp. Q54
TTCAATATCCATCACGAGCTCGTAAATTTTCTGAGCGGAATAGGGGAGGGTTTTAATTTGTTTTAGTACCGGCATTTTGAATCATTTCTTGCATTTTTTTCGGATCGATTTTCCCGAATTTCTTCATCATTTTTTGTGTTTGTTTATATTTTTTCATCAAGCGATTAACTTCTTGAATTGTGGTTCCAGCGCCTTTGGCGATTCGATGTTTTCGTGAAGAGCTAAGAATATTTGGATTACTTCTTTCGCGTTTATTCATCGATAAAATAATTGCTTCTTGCTGTTTTATTTCTTGTTCGAGGCCAGAAATTTTACTGAGATGTTCTTTAATTTTTGCGGCTCCAGGCAAGAGATTGACGATACTGCCAAGTCCGCCCATTTTTTTCATGTTACGAATTTGCGAGAGCAGATCGTTAAAATCGAACTGACCTTTTTGCATTTTTTTTGCCGCTTTTTCCATCTCTTTGACGTCGAAAACTTCTTGCGCTTTTTCTACTAGAGATACGACATCTCCCATGCCGACGATGCGTGATGCGATACGGTCTGGATTGAATTCTTCGAACTCTTCAAGCTTCTCACCAACACCGATAAATTTAATCGGACAGTTAGTCGCTGCCTTCATCGTCAGTGCTGCGCCGCCACGAGAATCTCCGTCCAAACGCGTTAAAATAATTCCGGTAAGTGCCAATTTTTCGCCGAAATTTTTCGCCACATTCGCGGCGTCTTGGCCTATCATCGCATCAACAACGAGTAATATTTCCGTAGGAGTAACAGCATTTGCGATCTCAACTAATTCGCGCATCATTTCTTCATTGATCGAAGTGCGTCCCGCGCTGTCTAAAATCAAAACTTCGTAACCACCTTCCGTCGCTTTTTGCTGAGCTTCTTTTGCGAGTTGCAGGGGTTTTTTTTGCGCGTCGAACTTGGCGAAATCAACAGAAATTTTTTCTGACAAAATTCTTAACTGCTCTGCAGCAGCTGGCCTGTAAGTGTCAAGCGAAGCGAGTAAAACTTTTTTATGAATTTTATTTTTAAGACGTAGCGCCAATTTTCCAGAAGAAGTTGTTTTTCCGGCACCTTGCAATCCGGCCATCAAAATAATTACTGGCGAGCGCACACTAAAATTAATCTCACTTTTTTCGCCGCCGAGTAATTTTACTAATTCATCGTGAAGAATTTTAATAATCATCTGACCGGGCTCTACACTACTAACCACACGTTTTCCAACCGCTTCAGCTTTAACGCGTTCAATGAAATCTTTGGCAACTGGCAATGCAACATCCGCTTCTAAAAGCGCGATTCTAACTTCGCGCATCGTCGCCTTTAAATCATCTTCTGAGATAAATTTTTTTCCGGAAATTTGCGAAAAAATCTGGGTAATTTTTGAGGAAAAACTGTCGAACATTTTTAGTCTATTATTCTGGATTACTTGGTTTTCATTATAATTTCTCGCGATAAGGCGAGTCTATTTTGTTATTGTGATAATCTTTAGTGACGAAGCAATCCGGATATTATTTTGGGAATTTTTTTTGGTTTGAAGCTGAGGCTATCAACGCAGACGATTTCTACTTCGAGGCGAGATAAAATTACTCCAAATTTTGTCGCTTCTTGCCGCATTAAAATTGTTGCGGCGGAAATATTTTTTACTTCGGTCGAGACCTCTAAGACATCATCCAATCTTGCTGGCGAAATGTATTCGATTACGCATTTTCTAACGACGAAAACCAACTCTTCTTTTGTTGCTAAATCGGATTGTGAAATGCCAAGAGTGCGTAAAAAATCTGTGCGCGCACGCTCAAAAAATTTTAAATAATTAGCGTAGTAAACGACGCCGCCAGCATCGGTGTCTTCGTAGTAAACTCGGTAAGAAAAATTATTTAACATCAACGGAACAGTTCGGTGTTTCGTAAAGTTTGATCGCGACGCATTTCACACTTTTTTCGGCGAAAAGTTTTGGACAAATTTCTTCGAGAATATGCTTGGCGATATTTTCAGCTGTTGGGTTTTCCTCGAGGTAATAAATTTTTTGTCCTGTTTCAGCAGTAATTTTTTCACCAAGATTTTCATCTTTGCGGCAAAGAATTGTGTTGTGATCGAGATGTTCATCAACCCAAGAGCCGAGAAGATCGCGAATTAGTCCGAAATCAATTACCCGACCTAAATTATCTAATTTATTAGCGACAAAACTCGCCTCTAAAGCATAGCGATGGCCATGCAAAAATTTGCATTTGCTCTCGTGATTTAGGATGCGATGTGCGGAATCAAACTCGATGCGACGAGTGCAGGTGATCATGTTTAAAATTGATTTTTGACTTAGGGGAGTGGTGCTAGCCGTGAATCACGTAGCCCAAGTTTCTTACAGTCTGTAAATAATGTGGCTGCTTTGGATTTTGTTCGATTTTTTTGCGTAGACGAGTGATTTGCACATCTATGCTGCGATGATCAACACCGCAAAGAGTCGAGAGTTTTTCGCGAGTAACTGGAGTGCCTTTTTCGCCGCATAAAATGCTAAGAATTTTTGCCTCACTTTCTGTGAGGTGAATTATTTCTTCGGTTTTTTTCAAACGCGATTCAACGAAACTGAAAGTAAAATCACCAAAACTACAAATGTTCGAAGAGCTCTCGAGAGTTGAGCGTTTAATGATGTTGTTGATGCGCAAAAGCAATTCTTTTGGTTCAAAAGGTTTTGGTAAATAATCGTCAGCGCCAGCTTCCAATCCTTTAATTCTGTCATCAGAATCACCACGAGCGGTGAGCATAATTATTGGAAGAGATGAATCTTGGCGCAGCTCTGCTGTAAAGCTTACGCCATCTTCTTTTGGCATCATTACATCAACAATCAGTAAATCGAATTTAGCATTTAGCATTAATCCACGTGCTTCGTCAGTGTCTTTTGCAAGCGCAACATCAAATCCATTCTCGCCGAGAAATCTCCCAAGTAAGGTGCGCAGGCGAGTGTCGTCATCGATTACAAGAAGGTGAGGAAGTTTTTTAGTCATGATTTTTTACGATTTCGTCGAATTTTTTGAGTTTGGTTAAAAGTTTTTCCAAGCCATCGAGTCGCAGCATGCAAGGCCCGTCAGATGGAGCGTTGTCTGGGTCTTGATGTACCTCGGTGAATAATGCGGCGATACCAACTGCAACCGCAGCAGAGGCTAAAGTTTCAACAAATTCACGTTGGCCACCACTAGCGCCGCCGAGTCCTCCGGGCTGTTGAACAGAGTGAGTCGCATCAAATACAATTGGACATCCGGTCTTGGCCATAATTGGTAAAGAGCGCATGTCGGAAACAAGAGTGTTGTAGCCAAAACTTACGCCGCGTTCGGTTAGCATCAGATTTTGATTTCCGAAGTGATCCATTTTTTTGACGATATTTGCTGCATCCCAAGGTGCAAGAAACTGGCCTTTCTTAACATTAATTACTTTGCCAGTTTTTGCTGCAGCTTCAAGTAAATCAGTCTGACGACAAAGGAAGGCGGGAACTTGAAGAATATCAACCTCGTCGCAGGTCGCTAAAATTTTACAATGCTCTTCACTGTGAATGTCGGTTAAAATCGGGCAGTCGAATTCTTTTTTTACTGCGGCAAAAATTGGTAAAGTTTTTTCCAATCCAGCGCCGCGTTGTCCGCCAATACTGGATCTATTCGCCTTATCAAAAGAAGATTTGTAAATGAAGTTAATGCCGAGTTTGTCGCAAATTATTTTAACACTTGATGCGATCATCAATGAGTGATCGAGCGATTCGGTCTGACATGGGCCAGCGATTAGCGTGAATGGAAGATTGTTGGCAATTTTGATTTTGCCTATTTGGATTGTACGCATTTTAGATTTTTGATTTTAGATTTTAGATCTAACTAGAAGCGTAAATCTAAAATCTAAAATCAAAAATTAAAAATGTTCGCAAAACCTTTTAGCTTGGTGCTCGTCTACATCCTCACCATTTTTAACATGCTGATCCTGATTTCGCCAATTATTGCCGCGGCAATTCCTTTCGTCTCAATTCATGGCGGCACAATCAGCATGGATTATGAGACATACTATCGCATCAAGTTTGTCTTTTTCTTCACCGCCTTCCTGGTGAGTTTTTTAATGCTGCTTTATTTGGTTTTAGATTTTCTTTTTGGTTTCTCTGTTAGGGCTTCACTCAAGGGCTGTATTCGTTACGAAAAGGCAAAAGATTACATATTTCTTACTGATATTTTTAATCAGGTTAAGAACAAATTTGGTGAAAAGAATGTACGGCTTTACGTCAAAGATTCTGACGAAATTAATGCTTACGCGATTAGTAGCTTGGGTACTAGCGCCATTGTTTTGACGCGGGGTTTGGTTGATCACTATCTAGCTTGTTCACCTGATCCAAAGATGTTTCTTTACTCTCTGCGTAGCGTCATTGGTCATGAAATGTCGCATCTCGTTAACAAGGATTTCTTACCAACCTTTTTGATCATCGTGAATCAGAAGGTTACCAACTTTGTTTCAGGAGTGACCTATTATATATTCTCGATTTGCGTCAATGCCGCAAGATACACTCCCTATATCGGCAATCAAACAGCGCGTGTAATGTCTTTTACCTACACATTACTAAACTTGTTAATTACAGCTTTTAACCGCCTTGTCGTTTACAATATTTACGAATTTTTACGTCGCGGCGTAATGCGTTTCGTCGAATATCGTTGCGATTACCAATCGGCAAAAGCCTTTGGCGGACAAGGTATGGCACAAGCATTGTCAATGCTTGGTGAGAGTGGTTACTTCACTTTATTTTCAACTCATCCCGGAACAAAATCGCGCATCAGTAAGGTCAAAGACATCAAAATTTCTGACTCAATTATTCGTCCCGGATTTTTTGATGGTCTTACAAATTATTTCGCTTTGATATTTTTGCCGATCATTTGTCTTTACCTTGCGAAGCATGCCGGCGTTGATCTTATGCTACGTGAATATCTACGTGATCACGAGGCGATTAATCGTAAGATTTCGACTTTGTGGCATCTGATTAGTAAGTTTTTTTAGAGCTCTAATTACTTCTGGATTGCCCTGAAAGGCGGATCTGAGAATTTAAATTAAAAATCCGTGACTAAAACATTTCTAACTCTTTCTGAATTAATTTCCTTCCAAGCCTCTAATTTCAAAAATCCGCACGCTTTTAACTTTAAAGACGAAGGAGTACTTCGTTC
The DNA here is from genome assembly GCA_945865855.1 of Rhizobium sp. Q54. GTDB lineage: Bacteria > Pseudomonadota > Alphaproteobacteria > Rickettsiales > UBA1997 > UBA2645. The sequence goes on from CAMBES010000049.1 coordinate 5,178, forward strand.
ATTTTCTAATCAAGAATTTCAGGAAAAAATTTTCCATTTTGCTTGCGGACTTCGCGAAATCGGTTTGCAAAAAGGTGACAGTTTAGCGAATCATTCTTACCAAAATCCGATTTGGTTAATAGTTGATTTAGGAGCAATTTTAGCGGGCGCAGTAACTGTTCCGATTTTTGAAAATATTTCGCAGGAACATTTGGAATATGAAATTTCTGATGCGCAGGTGAAATTTATTTTTAACAAAAAACGCGAGATCGAAATTATTGAAACAAAAAAAATAATTTCCTTCACAGACCTGATTTTTCTCGGCGCTAATGTTAAGGAAAAATATGATTTTACTTCCAGCCCACAAGATTTGGCAACGATCATTTACACTTCAGGAAGCACTGGAAAGCCCAAGGGAGTTGAGCTCACTCATGATAATCTAATTTCTCAAATCAAGGCCACTGAACAATTTTTTCCACTTTCGCACGACGACGTTATTTTATCTTTTCTGCCCCTGGCCCATATTTTTGAACGCATGGTGATGATGTTTTATATCTCCCAAGGCGTATCAATTTATTTTGCCGACGACATAAAAAATGTTGGAAATTGTTTGCGTGAATTTCATCCAACCCTGATGACATCTGTTCCGCGCGTATTAGAAAAAGTTTTTGTAAAAATTAAAGACGGCATCGAATCAGCAAGTCCGCTGAAAAAATTCTTAGGGCGCAAAGCTCTGCAACGCGCTCTACTTAAAAATACAAAGGAACCAAAAAATCTTTTTGATAAAATTTTTGATCTACTCGTTTACAAAAAATTCCGCGACGCTCTCGGTGGAAATATGCGCATGATTATTTGTGGTGGCGCGGCTCTTTCGCCAGATATGGAGAGATTTTACAGCAATATTGGAATTAATTTATTTTGTGGCTATGGCATGACAGAAAGTTCGCCGGTGCTTAGCACAAACTGTCCACAAGGTTATAAGTTTGGAACCGTCGGCAAAAAATTTCCGGAGATAGAATTAAAAATTGCTGAGGATGGCGAATTACTAGCTCGAGGCCCAAACATCATGCGCGGTTACCACAATCAGCCACAAAAAACTGCAGAGACAATTCGCGATGGTTGGCTTGCAACAGGAGATCTTGCGGTGATTGATGCGGAAGGCTTTGTAAAAATTGTTGGACGCAAGAAGGAAATTTTTAAAAACTCTAACGGAAAATACATTTCACCAGTACCAATTGAGCAAAAACTTGTGCAAGAGTTGGGATTTTTACTTGGGGCAATTGTGATTGCTGAAGCGCGTCAATTCACATCTGCTTTGCTTTTTCCAGAATTTGAAAATCTTCAAAAATTTAAAGAAAACTTTTCTTTTTTGGGAAGTGATGAAGAGTTTTTGACCTCAGAAATTTTGCAGAAATTCGTCGCCCAGAAAGTTGCGAACATCAACCTAAAACTTGATCACTGGGAACAGGTTCAGAAGTTTTATATCGTTACCGATTCAATATCTATAAAGTCTGGCGAGGTTACGCCATCGATGAAGTTAAAGAGAAGTTTGCTTGAGGAGAAGTATAAAAAAGAGATTGAAGAGTTTTATAACTAAGAAGTGGCGACTTCTTCTGGATCCATGCGAAAGCCAGGACCCAGAAGAAAGTAAACTAAGCGAGTTTTTTCAACTTTTCTGCCAAATCAGTTTTTTCCCAAGAGAATCCGCCATCGGTATCTGGAGTGCGGCCGAAATGTCCGTAGGTCGCGGTGCGCTGGTAAATCGGTTTGTTCAAACCAAGATGAGTTCTGATTCCGCGCGGAGTTAGATCAACTAACTCATTAATGATTTTCACTAAATCTTCACCAGCAACTCCGGTTTTGTGATTATTTACGTAAACTGAAAGAGGCTTGGAAACGCCGATTGCGTAAGCGATTTGAATTGTGCAGCGAGTTGCTAATCCTGCCGCCACAACGTTTTTTGCTAAGTAGCGCGCCATGTAAGCAGCAGAGCGATCAACTTTAGTTGGATCTTTTCCTGAGAAAGCTCCTCCACCATGTGGAGCTGCACCGCCGTAAGTATCGACGATGATTTTGCGCCCAGTCAAACCGGTGTCGCCATCTGGTCCGCCAATGACGAATTTGCCAGTTGGATTAACTAGAAAATCTTGGTCTTTGCACATCCAGCCTGCTGGTAAAGTTTTCTCAACGTAAGGACGGATTAATTCTTTAACTTGCTGCGCAGTCATTCCTTCTTTGTGCTGAATTGAAACTAAGATTTTTTCAGCGCGAACCGGAACATTATTTTCATAAAAAAGAGTAACTTGGCTTTTTGCGTCAGAACCTAAGTCGTGAAGTTCGCCACCATTTCTGGTTGCATTCATGATATTATTAAGAATGCGGTGAGAGTAATAAATAGCTGCCGGCATTAAAACTTCAGTTTCATCGCAAGCGTAACCAAACATAATTCCTTGATCTCCAGCGCCTTCATCCTTAGATCCGTCAGCATCCACGCCTTGAGCGATATCAGGAGATTGACTGTGAATCAAGTTAGTAACTTCAAGATTTTTCCAGTGAAAACCAGCTTGTTCGTTGCAGATATTTTTGATGTTGCTGCGAATTAATTCTTCGATTTCTGCAGCCGGAATATGCGGTGCGCGAGTTTCGCCGCCAACAATAACTCGATTAGTCGTCGCAAATGTTTCAATCGCGAGGCGAGAATATGGGTCTTTAGCCAAGTAAGCATCGACCAAAGCGTCAGAAATTTGATCGCAGATTTTATCGGGATGTCCTTCGGAAACAGATTCCGAAGTAAATAAAAAATTTTTTGGCATAACAAAAAAAATTTAAAATTTCGGAAGGCTTTCCAAAGAAAAAAAGTAGTAGGCTAAAGGATAAACTTAGATAGATCGGTTTTGCCAGAAGCTAGGTCGCCAAGATGTTCATTAACGTATTTCAAATCAATAGTTACCTTTGATCCAGATTTCATCTCGCTGGATTTAAAACTTACTTCTTCAAGAATTTTTTCAAGCATGGTGTGAAGTCTACGAGCTCCTATATTTTCGACCTCATCATTAATACGATGAGCGATTTTTGCGATCTCACTAATTCCGTCTTTAGTAAAATTTAATTTCACATTTTCGACTGCAATTAGTGCGACATATTGCTTAATTAAGCTTGCTTCGGGCTCAGTTAAAATGCGAACTAAGTCATCTTCGTTTAGCGGATTTAATTGAACGCGAATTGGGAAGCGACCTTGTAATTCTGGCAATAAATCTGCTGGTTTTGTTAGATGAAAAGCGCCGGAAGCGATGAACAAAATATGGTCGGTTTTAATAATTCCGTATTTGGTGGAAACAGCTGTTCCTTCTACGAGAGGCAAGAGATCGCGCTGTACACCTTCGCGCGAAACATCACCACCTTTGGAATGACCTCGCACGCAAATTTTATCTATTTCATCGATGAAAACGATTCCGTCATTCTCGACTGATTTTACCGCTTTTCTGATCACCTTATCTTCATCAATCATCTTGCTTGATTCTTCATCAACTAGAGATTTTAAAGCATCGGCGACAGTGGTGCGTATTTTTTTTGTCTTATCTCCACCCATCGCTTTGCCAATCATTTCGCCGATATTAATCATGCCAACCTGACCACCGGGAATATCAAAACTACTCGCGAAAGAACTAGAAGAGTCGGTGATCTCAATTTCAATCTCCCGCTCGTCGAGCTCTCCAGCATCAAGCATTTTAGAGAATTTTTCTTTAGTGGCATCAATGGGATTTTCGCCAACTAAAATCTCTACAATTCTTTTTTTGACATGCTCTTCAGCCTTTTTTTTGACGTCTTTTTTTAATTCACTTTTTAGATGTTTGATGGCCACTTCGACGAGATCGCGAATAATTGAATCAACATCTCGCCCAACATAACCAACCTCGGTAAATTTCGTTGCTTCAACTTTAATGAATGGCGCATTGGCGAGTTTAGCGAGACGACGTGCAACCTCGGTTTTTCCGACGCCAGTTGGTCCGACCATCAAAATATTTTTCGGCACGATTTCTTCGCGTAGCGGAGAGTCAACTAGCTTACGACGATAACGGTTTCTAAGGGCTATAGCTACTGACTTTTTTGCATCTTGCTGGCCGACAATGTAGCGATTTAACTCATCAACAATTTGTTTTGGCGTAAGATTTGGCGCTTCAGTAAAAAGAGGATTACTCAGATTTTTTGTCATTTAAGGAAATTTTAGAAGAGGAGAGAAGGCCGTTGTATGAGGCGCTATTGAGCAAAATTACTAGAAGTAAAATTACTAAACTGGTTAAAAAAATAATTAAAAAAATTTTCATAATAATTGTCTTCATTGCCACATTCTGGATTTTAACGACGGGGCAATTCAAAAAGTTTAAGAAATTTCTAAAATTTTTACGATCTCGTTGCGAAGATCAAAAATGCCGTAGCCCTTAGAGCTGCTGGTGACAATGATTTCGGAATATGCTGCTGGCCATTTTTTCATTTCTTCAAAAATTTCCGACTCAATATTTTGTCGTTCATTGATCGATAATTTATCTGATTTTGTAAGTACTATTTGGAATGAAACAGCGAGAGTGTTAAAAATATTAATAAC
>CAMBES010000050.1 GCA_945865855.1 Rhizobium sp. Q54
ATTCCGACTCTTCTCTCTCATTCACAATGATCCTTTTCACCACAACTCCTTTGCTTTTTAGGGCCTCAACAGCTGAAAGTGTATGACTAATCGCGCCCAAATAATTTCCGGCAACTAGCAAAACAGGAATTTTTAATTCCGTAGCCAAATCCAAAAAAGTTTTCTGATTATTAATCGGCGTCATTACACCGCCCGCAGCTTCGATTAATAAAGTTTTTTTACCTGCTTCTAAAATTTTTTTGTGACAAAAATTCCTTACCGCAAAGAAATCAATCTGTTCGTCTAAAAAGTGCGGAGAGCAAGGTTCTGAAAAGCGCCAAGGTGTGATTTCATTAAGATTTATTTCAGAAATTTCTAAGCCAAGAGAGTTTAAAATTCTCGTCGGATCACTGTTTTTGTCAGAGTCTAAAAATCCGGTACAAACAGGTTTGATCGCGGTTACTTGTGGTAAAATTCGACAAAGATTTTCTACCAAAAAACTTTTCCCAATGTCGGTGCCGGTACCAAGAATTAGGTAGTTCATTCTAGAGTTTTTAATCAAATAAGTTTTGAAGCGTCGAAGGTACGAAAGCAGAAACTTTATTGGTGGTAAATTTTGCTTCTTTGTCTCCTGGTTTTTTGTCGTATTCATAACGAATTCCAAACAGGCCACCGCCTTCACCGCCAGTAAGTAATCCACTAATCACCCCACCCACCAAAGGAATTTTTCCGATGCCAAAAAGATTATTCACAATGAAGCCAGGTATGATCATTCCTTTAAGCTGATAGCTTTGACTAATCAGGTTAATTGATCCTTTGGCGGTAATGCCGATTTTGTAATTATTAGCGATTAGCGAATCGATTCCAAGAAGGTAATTCTGTAAACGGAACTCAAGTTTCACTGAGTTAAAAATTGTCTTGTCGCTGGCAAAAATTGTGTCGCGGATTTGCGAAAATAAAGTATCTCGTGAGAAGCGTTTAACTGCTGCATTTTCGTAAATCGTGATGTTGTCATCGATTGCTAGTGTGCCTTTTAGCACTGGTTTATCATTGATTGCATAATGCTGAATTTTCAATTTTGCATCGCCTCCGCTAACGACATCTGAAATTCCCAAAGCATCGGCGAGATAGCCTATATCAGTGATGCGGCCAGTGACTAAATAGTTTTCTTCCGCTTTGTCTACTCTTAAATTTAGTGAATTTTGTTTGTTATAACTAGCTCTAAGCAGACCTTTTGAGCAGAGACCTTTGGTGTAATTTATTGACAATTGCAAGTTGCGCAGAGTTTTGTTTTTCAACAGCTCGGCGTGATTGGCAACGATTTGTAATTTTAGATCGGGGAAATCCCTAACCGAGGTTTTTTGCTTCAAAAATGCGCTGAGATTTATTCGATCTCCGCGCCAAGAAATTTTGTGAGAGTTGGTTTTTGAGTCGCTTAAATAAGTGACTAAATAATTATTTTTGTCGAAATTAGTATTTTTAAAATTTGCGGATTTGATTAGAAAGGGCGAGGTTTGGAAGGTGATGTTGCCGTTGAATTTTTCAAGTTGACCGGTTTTTTCTTTTTTGCTTAAAGCAATATTTTTGATGCGAATTTCTTGCGGACTGAGCACAGAAACTACCAAATTTAACTGCGATTCGACGCCGGATTTTTTTGTTAGATTGAATGGATTAGAAGAGAGTTCAGCAGCAGCGAGATCAATGTTGGTAACAAAATCTACGCTGTCGAAATCTTTTTTGCTGTTAACAATAGATCCGCCTTGGAGGTAGTCGTTTTTTAGTCCGGCAATAATTGAATTAATCGCAATGTAGGAATTTTTTAGAGTAACTTCTTTGCTGATTGGTAGACGAATGTCGAAATTACTTTGCGCATCTCCATTTAAATATTTGGTAACTTCTTTGGTGAATTCTGGATTATTATGAGCAAAATTTAATCCGTTTGCAGCATGTCCGGTGGCCTTTCCGGAGATTTTTAGCATTACTGTTTTCGCAGCAAAATCATCGATTTCTACCAAGCCTTCAGAAATTTTTGTCTGCAAAAATTCACCGCCGGTAATGACGATTTTCATGTTTTCGCGCGTGAAGTTGGCTGTCGCAGCGATATTTTTTATTTCAGGAAAATCCAAACTATATTTTAGATTGATGCCGGAGAAAACCGCTTTGGCACTGATTTTGTCGAGAAAAAATTCGTCCTTGATTTGCGTCAGAGTAAATTTTGCTGAGGCGGTTTTGATGACTCCTTCTGTAACGTTAGTTGTAACCCATTTACGAATTCCATTTTCTTGCAGAGTGATTGGCCAAAATTTTTGTAGTTCGTCTCCTAAAACATTTTGTAACTGAATGTTAAAATCCAACTTATTGCCAGGTGCGTCTTCTAATGTAGAAATTAGCAATGACATGCTGAGATGCGTCTTATTTATTGGGTTTGCGGCGTCTAAAAAGTCAGTTTCAATTTGCGATAAATCGAGGATTTTGGTCTTATGATCAAATCCGCCGGTAACAGAAAGATCTTTGAAATGCATTTTTTTTGCGAAGAAATCTTGGAATTCAAAATCGCCTTTTTCGGAGTAAATTTTGAACTTTAAATCACCGAGCTCATCATTATTAAAAGCGAAAGAAATATTGGCGCTGAGGGCGGCATTTATTTTGCTTAATTCAGCTAGGCTTGGGTGAAGTTCGGAGATCGAATTTGGTGAAAGATTTTGTAGGGATAAATCGCAGATTGTATTTTCAGATATTTTGCAGTTAGAGCTTAGAGTAACATCAGCTTCTTCGGTATTAAGGCTTAGATTATTTTGTGACAAAATTACTAAATTATTACCTTTGCTAATGATTTGAATTTGGGATTTTTTTAGCAAAATTTCGCGCTCAAAATTTTCGCCGTGAACTAGTAATTTTGCGTTTTCTATTTCGAGATTTTCGATCGGATTTTCACCTTTGCGAATTGAAGAAAGAAGAGTGGCGATTAAGGATAAATCACTTTGTTTTGTGGATGAATATTTATTGCCACTGGTGAATTTTTGCCAATCTCCGAGAAAAATATTTGGGTTTGAGACCTTGATTTTGCTGGGCTGAAAGCGCAGTCGTAAAAAATTAAGCAAAGAAAATTCTGTTTCTAAGTCGGGAATAATGAATGATTTTTTGCCGGTGCCATATGAGTCAGGATAAAGAATCCGCAGGCCTGAAACATTGATTTTTAATGTGCCATAATTTGTGAAGCTCAAAAAAGTTTTGTCGATGCTAACATTGTCGCGGCCGAATTTTTCTTGCAAGACTGACTCAATTTTTTGTGTTACTAGTAAGATCGATCTCGGCTTTGTGGAGACCAAAACAGCAAAATAGAAAATGGCGATAAAGGCAATGATGGCTAGAGATGAGGCCGTACCGTAGAATAAGCCAAGCCGCTTCTTTTTTGGTTTGGAATGAGTATTTTTGTGTTGGTGTTTGTGCATTTTTTGTGAAGAGATAAAAATTCTCTAATCGCCATCTCCATAAAGGTGAGGATCAAGCAATTAGCGCTTACTCTTAAAGGTATGTCCTAGAGTCTCAACTTTATGGGGATTAGCGCCGGAAAGATCGAAGGAAAATTATTTAATCCAACTCGTAAGTTTGTTGCCAATCTTCTTTGTCAGCGAAATTTGGCTGATCCTCTTTGTAAAGAATAAAATCTTCGATTACCAAAACATCCATTTCAGTGCGCATGAAGCATTTATAGGAATCTTGCGGATCATAGACAATCGGTTCTCCAGGCACGTTGAACGAGGTATTAATTACAACTGCCGAGCCAGATTTTTCCGAGAATTTTTTGAGTAAATTGTGAAAGCGTGGATTGGTTTTTTGGTGAACTGTTTGAACTCGAGCTGAGTAATCAACGTGAGTAACTGCCGGAATAGTTGAGCGCGAAACATTCAATTTTTCGATGCCGAAAAGCTTTTCTTGCGCTGCATCCATTTTTTTTACCAAATCTTTTTTGATCGGTGCAACTATAAGCATGTAAGGCGAATCACAATTTATATCAAAATATTCAGAAGCTTTTTCGCTCAAAACCGCTGTAGCAAAAGGACGAAAACTTTCGCGATATTTAATTTTGAGATTCATTTTTGATTGCATCTTTTCGCTGCGCGCGTCTCCAAGTATGCTTCGCGCACCAAGAGAGCGCGGGCCAAATTCCATTCTATCTTGGTGCCAACCAATCACTTTTTCATTCTGCAAAGATTCGCAAACTAAGTTTAAAAGTTGATCCTCATTTTCAGCGCGAATGTAAATGGCATCTATGGAATCGAGGTATTCACTCACTTCTTCATTGCTGAATTTTTTGCCTAAGTAGCTTCCCTTGATATTATCTTCGCCAGTTTTGTAACAGTTGCGAGGTTTGTCAAAATATTGATAATAGGCAGCTTGAGCTGCTCCCATCGCACCTCCGGCACCTCCGGCTGCTGGCTGAATCCAAATATTTTCGAAGATTTTTTCTTGAAGAATTTTTCCGTTACCAACGCAGTTGAGAGGAACTCCGCCAGCCATTACTAAATTTTTGCTGCCGGTAATTTTTTGTGCCGTGCGCGCTATTTTGATCATTATTTCTTCGGTCACTTCTTGTAGTGAGCGCGCTACGTCCATTTCGAACTGAGTTAAATCAGATTCAGATTTGCGTGCTTTGCGACCAAAAACTGCGGCGAATTTTTCATTCGTCATTTTTAGTCCGACGGTGTAATTAAAGTACTCCATGTTGAGCTTGAAGGAGCCGTCTTCTTTGATATTGATGAAATATTTTTTGATGAGATCGACGTAAATTGCCTCGCCATAAGGCGCGAGACCCATCACCTTGTATTCACCAGAATTTACTTTGAAGCCTAGGTAGTAAGTGAATGCTGAATAAAATAAGCCAAGAGAATGCGGGAAATTTATCTCTTTTAGAAAAGTTATTTTGTTGTCAATGCCGTGAGCGATTGAAGTTGTGGCCCACTCCCCAACTCCGTCAATTGTTAGGATTGCTGCATCACGAAAAGGCGAAGGGTAAAAACAGCTGGCGGCTTGTGATTGGTGCTGTTCGGAGAAAAGAAGTTTTGTTTCGATAGATTTTCCAAGCTCTTTTATGATTGCACTTTTCAAAAAAAGTTTGTGCTTCAGCCAAATTGGAATCGAAGTAACGAATGATCTAAAGCCTCTCGGAGCTTCGGCTAAATAGATTTTGATTAAGCGTTCAAATTTCAAAAAAGGCTTTTCAAAAAAGGCAACATGATCAACTTGATCTAGCGTAATTCCCGCTTCAGCAAGCACATAAGCGATGGCATTTCTAGGAAATGATTTGTCATGTTTCTTGCGCGTGAACCTCTCTTCTTGTGCTGCAGCAATGATTTCTTCGTCTTTGATTAGACAGGCAGCAGAGTCGTGAAAGAAGGCGGAGATGCCAAGAATGTACATCTAAAATAATGTGTAAATGAAGGCTGCAACTGCGGAGCCTTGTGCAACATCGATTAACAGGCTAAGTAAAAGTATGATTACAATTATTGGTAAGAGCCAAAAATCAATCAGTAAAATGTTATTTTTCTTGGCGACTTGGCGAGCGATGTTTTGAAAATCTACGTAAAGTTTACGGTAATTTGCATTAAATTCTGAGTCATTTTTCTTAATTTGTAATTCGAGATCGTAGATAAGTCTATTAGCCTGAGTCATCAGAACTGTCTTAGCCTCGATCGCTTTAGTAACCGCAACAAATATCGTTAAAATTTTTCGATATTCTGCCTTAATTATTTCTTGATGAGCGACGCTAGAAATTTGATTATGAAAAAATTATTCGCTCCATTCATTATCAAAGTTTCTGAGGCTAGAATTTTTTTGCTGGTTTTTTCTTCGTTATTTTTAGAAAATTGAGCGATGAGATGGTATGGTGAGGATCGCAGCATTTCCTTCTGAAATCTCGAATCGACAGCTTTGTTGATCAAGAATTTTGCTAACTTCTTGATCATTAATAGAACTCCGCAGATCGGCATTTTTCTCAGGGTTTTTTCCTCCAGGGTTTTTTCCTTCGGGTTTGAGGTAAAAAATAATCAGCATTTGATCGAGATGATCGCGCATTAATCTCACATTTATTGAAGCTTCAGGATCGGCTTTAAACATGCCGGCAAAAATTTTGCGTAATGAATCAAGTAGGGTGAGGCGATCAATTTTGATTCGAGTTGATAAGTTTTCATCGCCATCCTTTTCTAGCTCGATGCGATTTTTGAATTTGTCGCTCAAGCCAGAAATTAATTCTGATAAGAAGGTAAAAAGTGGAAGAATTTCTTCTTCTGCATTGAGTTTGTAATCAATTACTGATTCGTCTAAAGAGTTATTAATCGAGGCGCGAAGTTTAAGTGCGTTGATGTGAATTTTGTCAAAATCTTCGAGATATTTGCGGTGTGGTAATGGCCCATGAGGCTCTTGTTTTAGTATCTCAGAAACTTGAGTGATGACATCAAGATAGGCGAAAACATTAGCAGGGAGGGTAACGGTAATTTGCTCTTTGATGTTTTTGATTGTGCGACCTTGCGACTCAGCAACGCGCGAAGCATTAGAAGTTTTTTCTCTAATTTTAGCGATCATTAAATCGAAATCGACTGGCTTTACCAAGTAGTCATTTGCTGATAGTCCAACGCCCTTAATAACATTTTCTTTCTGCCCCAAGGCACTAAGAAAAATAAATGGTACGTTGTTGTTACGAATATTTTTATTTTCACGAATTAGGTTAAGAAGGCTGTAACCATCTAGCTCTGGCATCATAATGTCAGAGATAACCACATCTGGTTTTTGCTGTAAAAAAACATCAAAACCTTGTTTGCCATTTTCCGCTTCTACAACTTCAAATCCTTCATCGCGCAAAATTTCTACCATGTTATCGCGAATATCTTTTTCATCCTCAACACAGAGAACTTTAATTTTTCTTTCTTCAGTCATTTTTGCTTAAATTATTTTTGAGCCTTCGAACGAGCGGAGGATGTCGTTTATGAGCTCATCGTTATTTTCATCGATTTTTTGATCAATATTTTTCTCCTGATTTTTCTTTTGGGGATTCCTGTCGCCGTCGACAATAAGCAAAACCTGTTTCAAATCTGGCAAGGCGGCGAGGTAACAAATTCGCATCATTAGCATTTCAAACATCATTTTCGGCGAGGAAGAAAAAGTGATTTCGGATGCGCCTTTCACCAACATTTGCCAAATTCTTGTCAATGAATTGAGAGAAATTTCTTTGGCGATTTCATGGATTTTATCTTGTTGAAATTTTGAGCAATCATCAAGTTTATAATCTTTCAAAAGCTTGGCGGACGTGGTTTTGTGAGTGATTGCAAGTAAGTCTTGAAGAAGCTGTAAGACATCAGAAGAGCGCGAATAAAACTCATTAAAAATTTGGCTGCTCTCTGAAAAATCACCACGCAGCAAAGCAGAAAAAAGTTCGAGGATTTTTGTTTTGTCATTCAGGCCGAGCATTTTTTCGATCAAGTCAGCAGATAAAAACTTTTGGTGATTATTATTGGCAAGAGCTTGATCAAGCAGAGAAAGTGAGTCGCGCACTGATCCCTCAGAAACTTTGGCGATTAGCGTCAATCCTAACTCTTCAGCCTCAAAATTTTCTTTTACTAAAATATTTTTGAGATGTAAGGCGATTTCTTTTTCATCAAGACGACGTAAATCAAAACGCTGACAGCGTGATAAAATCGTCACTGGAACTTTACGAATTTCTGTAGTCGCGAAAATAAATTTTACGTGAGCGGGTGGTTCTTCGAGAGTCTTCAAAAGTGCGTTAAAAGCGTTGTTGCTCAGCATATGCACTTCATCGATGATGTAGATTTTATGACGCAACGAAACTGGAGCGTAAGCGATCGAATCAATAATTTCGCGGATATCGTCGACACCAGTACGACTTGCTGCGTCGATTTCGATTACATCTTGATGTTTTGACCCAGTAATTAATCGACAATTTTCGCATTCGCCGCAAGCCTTGGCTGACTTAGCCGCATCAGCATTTTCGCAGTTCAGAGTTTTGGCGATTATTCGTGCTGTCGTAGTTTTTCCAACTCCACGAATTCCGGTGAGAATGTAAGCGTGATGCAGTCGATTATTTTTAATCGCGTTGCTCAAAGTGGTGACCAAAACCTCTTGGCCAATCAGTTCATCAAAATTTTGAGGACGGTATTTGCGGGCTAAAACTAAGTAAGACATCAAGCTAAAAATCAAAAATAGTGAGAGCGACCCGACCTAACAAACCCTGGGCTGCTTCCTTTCAGATCTGACCCGCTAAGCAAGTAAATCGCCCGCTCTCACCGTGGAAAAATCTCGTTTAGTATTCTCGATTATTCAAGATGAATATGCCGAAAATTAACATCACTGCTAGATAATCCGATTAACGAAAAAGATTCTGAAGGTTTTTATTTATAACATTTCCCCGATTTTTTTTGTTTTCAAAATTTCGCGCGCTTTGCTGTATTTATCGTCGTGCCAGAAAATTAAACAGCCGTTGCAGCCCTTGCCGCAGCAGCCTTCTTGGCCGATACGAGGGGTTCTTGGCGAGATTTGTCCAGGGGAATTTGGATCGGCAACTTCGAGTGCGGCGAAGTATTTTTTGCGTTTAGTCTCATATTTTTCTTCGCGCACTTCACCAGCCTCAAGCTGATGTGAGAGTTGACGTGATTCCACTTTCAACTTTTCTGATTCGATGTTCATTTTTTCTTTACGAATCAAGGAAAGCGGCGGGAGAAGTTGTTTTAATTTCTCTATTTTGAAGAGATGGAAGTCACTTGCTGGAATACGGAATAAAGGCTTCTGGCCAGCATGAAGTTTGTCAGAAATTTCGTGATCAAAATATTTTCCTTCGGGGGTCTGTTTGATTTTTTTGAACTCGTAAATTCTGAGTAAAATTGGCTCGCGTTGGTGGGGTGATAAAAATTCTAACACATCGCCGGCATCCAAGCGGTTCTTTCCTTCGATAATTAGATCGTCGCCATCCCAGCCAATAACTCGCGCGGCATATTCATAAAAAGAAGTTGACCCTGTGCTTTCGTAATCATGCGCGAGATCAGTCAGGCGGCCGTCGTGGAAGGCTAGAGTGTAACCGCGATTAGCGACGGAGTTAATCTCGTCCATGTAATCATTGGCATTCCAAGTTTCAGGATTTTCCATGTAATCATCAATCGCGGCGCGATAAACGCGGGCGACACTTCCGGCATAAAATTCAGTTTTGTTGCGGCCTTCAACTTTGAAGGAATCAAGTCCGAGTTTGATGTATTCATCGAGTTTTGGCAGCAGGCAAAGATCTTTCGAATTCAAAATATAAGAGCCGTGAACATCTTCTTCGAAAGGCATTAAGGCGCCTGGGCGAATTTCTTCTTCGAGAAAGAAATCGAACATTTCTTTGTTGGTCTCGTTGATTTCGATTTCGTGTTCGGTGTTGTCTTTAAGTTTGATTTTAAGTTTGTAACCCCAGCGACATGAGTGCGCACAGCTGCCCTGATTGGCTCCGCGCTCGGCCATAAAATTCGAAAGCAAGCAACGACC
>CAMBES010000051.1 GCA_945865855.1 Rhizobium sp. Q54
ACTTCTGGTCTCTGATCTTCATTTACATCTGGGCTGGGCCACACCACTTGCATTACACTTCACTTCCTGACTGGGTACAAACTCTTGGAATGACCTTTTCAATCATGCTCTGGATGCCATCTTGGGGTGGCATGATCAATGGCATCATGACACTCTCTGGCGCTTGGGACAAATTGCGTACAGATCCAGTTTTACGTTTCTTAATCACGGCAGTTGCCTTCTACGGAATGAGCACTTTCGAAGGCCCGCTAATGGCCATTCGTTCAGTCAATGCCTTGTCGCATTACACTGAATGGACAATCTCTCACGTTCATTCCGGCGCTCTCGGTTGGGTTGCTCTTATCAGCTTTGGCGCCTTGTATCACATGGTTCCAATCCTTTGGAAAAAAAATGATCTCTACTCAATCAAGCTAGTTTCGACTCATTTCTGGCTCGCTTCAATTGGCATCGTGCTATACATCACTTCAATGTGGGTTGCCGGAATCACCCAAGGTTTAATGTGGCGTTCCTACGACAAAATGGGCTTTCTACAATACTCCTTCGTCGAAACTTTGGCCGCACTTCATCCTCTTTACGTTATTCGTGGGATCGGCGGCATCTTCTTCCTTGCTGGCGCTTGCGTGATGGCTTACAATTTTTACAAAACTATTCAGTCGAAAAATGTTTAAACATGACAAGATCGAACGTAATTCGATCCTCCTTCTCATACTTACCGTAATCGTGATTTCGATTGGCGGCTTAGTTGAAATCACTCCGCTTTTTCGCATTGAAACCACGATTGAAAAAGTAGATGGCATGCGCCCTTACACACCACTCGAACTTGCTGGATCTAAAATTTACAAACGCGAAGGTTGCTACGGTTGCCATTCGCAACAAGTGCGCGTTTTGCGCGATGAAGTTGAGCGCTATGGGCATTACTCTCTAGCGGCTGAAAGCATGTACGACTATCCATTTCAATGGGGATCAAAACGTACCGGCCCTGATTTGGCGCGTGTTGGCAGTAAATATTCTGACCAATGGCATGTGCGTCACTTAATTAATCCACGAGATGTTGTGCCAGAGTCAATAATGCCTGGCTATAAATTTCTAACTGAGCGCGACGCAGCAACTTCAGGCATTGCCGACGACATGGAAGTGCTGCGCAAAATGGGCGTTCCTTACAGCGACGAAATGATTCAAAATGCCGTTTCTGATTCTCAACTTCAGGCCTCAAGTGAAAGAGACTCTGCTGCCTTAATTGCCCGTTACGGCAAAAAAATTAACACGCGCGATTTCGACGGTAATCCAAATAAAGTTTCGGAAATGGACGCTCTCGTTGCTTATTTACAAACACTCGGAACTTTTGTTGATTTCGTAAAATTTGATCACGTCATCGAACAAGAAAATAAAAAGTAAAATGCTTGAAACTTTCATTCTCTTAGCTCCAACGCTTGCAACAATTTTTTTCTTTCTTGTTTTTTGCTACGTGATTTACGCCGTTTGCAAAAAGGGAACGAATAAAAAGTTCGACCAATATTCAAAAATTCCTCTCAATGACCGAGATTAATAAAGATCAAAACGACGCTCCTAAAACTACTGGACACGATTGGGATGGCATTTCCGAATATAACATTCCGGCACCGCGTTGGTGGTTAATCACCTGGATCATCTGCATTATTTGGGCGATGATTTATTGGTTTTTTTATCCAACTTGGCCAACTCCAGGCGGGAATTCTAAAGGATCTTTAAGCTGGTCTGGAAAGTCGCAACTCGCGGAAACGCAGGCTGAAATTGACGTAATAAAATCCGTCCATTTGCAAAAAATTTCTAAAATGACTCCGCAAGAAATTCAGCAAGATCCACAATTAATGGAGTTTGCCCTAAATGGTGGACGCTCTGCTTTCAAAGAAAATTGCGCCGCTTGTCACGGTTCTGGCGCGCAAGGCTCAAAAGGATTTCCAAATTTAAATGACGACGATTGGCTTTGGGGCGGCACTCTCGACCAAATTCAGCAAACACTTAACTATGGCATTAGATCTGGTCACGACAAGTCGTTCAACAGCCAAATGCCTTCCTTTGGCTTGGATAAAATTTTAACGAAAGATGAAATTAAATCTGTCGCCGAGCACGTAATGTCGCTGTCTGATTCCAAATTAAAAAACGAAGCCGGTGAAAAAATATTTGCCGCAAATTGTGCTGTTTGTCACGGCGCAAATGGCAAAGGCGGCAGGTTAGTTGGAGCACCAAACCTGTCTGACGCCATCTGGCTTTACGGCAACAAAAAGTCGGACATTCTTTACTCAATTTATTACGCTCGCGCTGGGGTAATGCCTTACTGGTCTGGAAGATTAGACGACAACACCATTAAGCAGCTCACGCTTTACGTGCACTCGCTCGGTGGTGGAGAGTAAATAAAATCGCTTTTGCCACAAAGCTTCTCTGAATACCGAGCAGAAAAAATTTAAAGAAATATGATGCCCGGCTCTGAGAACATTTTTATTTAAAATTACACAAAGGAGTTAGCTGGATGCCAATCAAAATCCCCGATCACCTGCCGGCAAAAAATATTTTAGGTAAAGAAAATGTTTTTGTTATGGATGAGAGCCAGGCCTTTCATCAAGACATCCGTCCATTGCGGATCGTTATTCTTAACTTGATGCCAACAAAGGAAATAACAGAAACACAAATATTGCGATTATTAGCGAATACACCGCTGCAAGTTGAGTTTGTCTTGCTGCACCCCAAAACACATACCTCGAAAAATACATCCACTGATCATCTGGAAGCTTTTTATAAAACATTTGATGACATTAAGCATGAGCGATTTGATGGGATGATTATAACGGGGGCTCCGGTAGAGCATCTTGAGTTCGAGGAAGTAAGTTATTGGGAAGAGTTGCAGCAAATTATGGATTGGAGCAAGAAATTTGTGACCTCAACGCTTCACATATGTTGGGCGGCTCAAGCGGGACTAAATCACCATTACGGTGTGAAAAAATATTCATTGGATAAAAAATTATTTGGAGTGTTCCGACATACCATCAATCGCAACAATGTTGTGCTTTTGAGAGGTTTTGACGAGGAGTTTTATGTGCCGCAATCCCGTAATACCGAAGTGCGACGCGAAGATATTGAGCGAATTGAGGGCGTTGAAATTTTATCAGAGTCTGATGAGGCCGGTGTTTACATCGTATCATCAAATGGCGGTAGGCAAATTTTCGTTACAGGCCATTCGGAATATGATCCGTTAACGCTTAAGTTGGAATATGATCGAGATGTGGGTAGGGGCTTTGACATTGCTATCCCGAGCAATTATTATCCCAACAATGACGCGACACAGATGCCAGTATCTAAATGGCGAGCACATGCAAATTTATTATTTTCCAACTGGCTCAATTATTATGTTTATCAAAAAACACCTTTTGACTGGAACATTTAAACAATGCCGCATGCCGAGAGCAACTTATGAGTAAGATAAAAATAGAAAGCCGTTTAGCGCAAATAGGTTCGATCTCGGAACCGGTTACCGGAGCCGTAAACTTCCCCATTTATCAATCAACAGCGTTTCGTCATCCTCGCTTAGGTCAGAGCACGGGTTTTGATTATGCACGAACTAAAAGCCCAACACGCACAGTGCTTGAACAAGCTATAGCCGAGCTCGAAGGCGGAGATGCTGGATTTGCCAGCAGTTCAGGTATGGCTTCTCTTCAAACTATTTTTGCTCTTTTTAGTCAGGGAGATCATTTGCTTGTATCGCTTGATCTCTACGGAGGCACGTATCGCCTGCTTGAAAAGGTAATTAGTCGATTCGGAGTGAATGCTACTTATGTTGACACAAATGATTTGGAAGCATTGAAAGCAAATCTTCAGCAAGGAACAAAAGCGGTTCTAATTGAAACTCCAACCAACCCGCTAATGATGATAACTGATTTATCAAAAGTGTGCGCCTGGGCAAAAAGTTGCGGTCTTATTTCCATTGTTGACAACACTTTGCTAACGCCATTTTTTCAGCGCCCGCTTGAGCTTGGCGCCGATATTGTCATTCACAGCGCAACTAAATACCTAGGTGGACATAATGATGTACTTGCAGGATTAATAGTAACCAAAGGAAAGGATTTGTCAGAGCGCATCGGCTTTTTGCACAATACGATAGGTGCCGTATTAGGACCTCAGGATAGCTGGTTGATGATGAGAGGGATGAAAACATTAGCCCTTCGGATGGAGCGCCACCAATTCAATGCAATAAAAATGGCTTCGTTTCTTTCAAACCATTCCATGGTCGACCAGGTTTACTACCCGGGTTTAGAAAACCATCCGCATTACGATATTCAAAAATGTCAATCCTCTGGCAACACAGGAATTCTTTCATTTAAAATGAAGGATGCCCGCAATATTGAGCCGATTTTACGCAACATTCGTTTAATTGCTTTTGCTGAAAGTTTAGGAGGTGTTGAATCTTTGATGACCTATCCCGCTGTGCAAACACACGCCGACATTCCAGAAGAAATTCGCCGTCAAATTGGTGTGGATGATAGATTGTTACGCTTCTCTGTGGGGATTGAGCACATAGACGATTTGATTGCTGATATTTCTAGAGCTTTCGATGTTGCGCAAAATGAATTAGCGGCAAGCGTCTAACAACATCAGCGTTTAGAGCCGCAACGATATGATTAATTTCTTGCGAACTCATGTAAATCAAGGCTTCGGCAGATGAAGAGTTTTGAATTTAGGTCTGAGTTGAATTAGGTGAATTTTTAGAAGTGCCTTTAAAATCCAACCCTGCCAACCCCAGGCAATTTCAAGGCCGGACGCATAAAATCTACGCCAAAGGAAAGGCCAATAATATTTATTTCAAGCCCTTCGACCAATCCTAAAATTATTCCAAACATTCCAAAAAAAGAAAATTGCACGCCAGTTTTTGATTCAGAAATCGCAAAAAATTTCACGCCATTTTTGTCGCAAAGCCAATCTTTGCCAATCGCATTGTTTGGCAGCGCAATTTTTAAATCGGGAATTTTACGAATAACATGCGAGAGAAAAGTGTTACTGTTGGGGCCTGGGTAAGCGCGGTAGAATTTTTGGTAAGGGTAAGATTTGGTCGCCGCTTGAATTTGCGGAATTAATTTTTCAGCTTCTTCACCAGCAGCAGAATAAATAATTTCTGGTCTCGCGTCAAACCAGCGGCGGTCGGGCTGGTCTGGCTTCACCACCACAACTCCGTCGGCACCAAAATAAGTTCCCCACAAAACCACCTGGTAAACTAAATAACTTTCAGCGTTTTTCTCTTTGGTGGCAATCCAAGTGTGCTGACTGAATTTGCCGCGCCAAGAATAGGCTTTGGCGCTGTAAAATTGCACTTGCGCTTCCGACACTTCTTGGGGCGAGGCCACCAAGTTAACGCTTTCGCGACTGGCTTTGTCCCACGTATTTGTTCCCGCTTTCGGATTAAAATAAATCAACGCGAAGGTAAAAAGAATCAGAAGCAAAAGAAGCATTTTTGATTTCCTGGTTTGAATTGATTTTAGAAGGATTTTTAGTTTGGAAAGTTCGTTCATTTTCTGAAATGAATTTCAATTTTAGCTTCGAGGTGAAAATTCGCTGAGAAATCCGACAAACTATTAAGAAGTAGTTTGATGAAAGAGAATTTAAAGCGCGTTAAGTTTTTCTAATTTACCCCACCCAAAATTCACCTTAAAACTGGCTGAATTCTTACGTCGTATTTCCTCTCTGATTATAATTTATTGTTGTTCTTAGATCGCTGTGCGCCGCAATTTTCTTAAGGATGGACTAAATATTCGCCGACAGTAGTTAGAGCGCCAAGCATCAAAATCGTAAATGGATTAATTATTTTATAAATTTTTAAGAGTTTCGGTTAAGGCTTTTGCAAGTTTTTTGATCTGTATTTTTTTGTGCTCAGAGGAGAAAGTAATACGTAAACGTGCTTTATTTTTCTCAACCGTAGGTGGTCTGATGGCAGAGATTAGAAAGCCTAGCTCTTCAATTTTTGCAGCAATTTTTATGACTCTCGAACTGTCGCCGAGAATTATTGGAACGATTGCGGTTTCGGGCTTTGGCAGATTCATTAAATGGCAAAAATACTCAGCATTTTTCAGAACTTTTTTCCCGATATTTTTCTTTTCGATTATTTTTAGCGAGGCGATTGCAGCGGCTAAAATGGACGGAGGAAGAGCAGTAGAGTAGATTACTGGCTTGGCGAAAAGACGAAGATAATCGATTAAAGCTTGCTCGCCAGCAACGTAGCCTCCGAGTGCACCAACAGCTTTGGAGAGAGTGCCAAGTTTGATCTCTGGCCTAGCAGAGTTTTGATTTTGCAAGCAAGAATCTAGAGGCTTCAACTTCGCTCTACTAGAAACAGGAAGTGGGGGAAGAAATAAATCGTGGGCAGCATCTGAAACTAAAATCGCGTTAAATTCCTCCGCAAGTTTCAATAATTCTTCGATCTTTCCCAAGTCTCCATCCATTGAAAACACGGTCTCGGTGAGTATTAAACATTTCTTAAACTTGCCGCGATTCTCCAGCAAAATCCTTCGTGCGTGAGCAATATCATTATGCAAAAAACGGATTAATTTCGCGCCAGAAAGCTTCACGCCGTCAATTAAGCTCGAGTGAATTAGGCGATCGGCAACAATTAGATCACCTTCACAAACAAGTGCAGGAATAACGCCAATCGAGCAGGCATAACCGGAAGAAAAAACGATTGAATCGTCACATTTTTTTATCCGCGCGATTTGTTTTTCTAATTTTGTGTAGAGCGAATTATTTCCACTAATGTAGCGCGAACCACCCGATCCGATTCCATATTTATTAATCGCGTCACTAGCCGCTTTTTTCACCGCGGCATTTTGCGACAGGCCAAAATAATCATTAGAAGCAAAAGAGATTAGGTTCTTGTAGGCAACGTCGGCCTCTACCATTTTGCGGTAAAGATTTTTTTCTTTGAGAGATTCGACCGCCTCGGCGTAAATTTTTTTCACCGTTAGAAAAATTGGAAGAATTAGAAGAATATTAAATTGCTCGCTCCTTAGTAATGTTATCACCCACAAAACTAGACATTATTTTCCCGAATTCAGAGCATCTTGAATTTTCCTAAAAGTAATCATCTGATTACCTATCCAACTCTTTCGACAAAAGATTCAGTATTTGAATCGAAAAATTTTGTGCGCGTTCGTTGAAGTAGTTAATTTTCGCACTAAAAATATTGTAGAAAAAAACTGCAGGAATTGCGGCAAATAAACCAACCGCAGTAGCAAGCAAAGCCTCGGCAATTCCTGGCGCAACTACAGCAAGACTGGTATTTTTGCTCGCGGCGATTCCTTGAAATGAACTCATAATTCCCCACACCGTACCAAACAAACCTACGAACGGCGCAGACGAACCAACGATCGCCAAAAAGTTCAAACCACTTTCTAACTTCTGCATCGATTGATTTACCGCCACTTGCATCATGCTTGTTAAACGATCTTTGAGTGAAGATTTTCTGTCCTCACCACTCGCCATAATTTGCTTAATATTGCTCGCCTTCCACTCGGTGATGCAATTAACAAAAACGCGCGCCAATGGGTGATTGTCATGCTCTTTAGCTTGGGCATAAATCACCTCCAAAGTTTCACCACTTTCGAACAAACCTTCAAAATGATCAGAGCGACTAAGCAGAATTCTAAACTTGATCAACTTGTCAAAAATAATCTTCCACGACCAAAGAGAGGCGGCGACAAGCATTAACATCACCATTTGCACGACGATGTCAGCATGGGCGATTAAATTAATGAGTGAGAAAGATGTAAATTTGTCCATGTTATTCAAATAAATCGGCATAAGTGCCGGTTGTAACGCAAATTATTTCGCTGCCATTCAGTGACCAATAAAAGGATAAACAGTCTGACTCAACGTGTAAATCTCGCAGATGTTTTAATTAACAAAAAAGTTTGTGATCGCGATATTTAAGTTTGTGCAAATTAGTTCCGCTCTCTCATTTTAAGAAATAAGGTTTTTTACTCCTCAATTACTTCGCGTTTTCCAGAGATATTTGGTGCAGAGATTATGCCCTCCTCTTCCATTTTTTCGATCAGTGTGGCAGCACGATTATAGCCAATGCGCAGCTGACGTTGCACGTAGCTTATTGAAGGTTTTTTGTCTCGACGCACGATCATTACGGCTTTTTTGTAGAGGCTTTCGTCGCTAACAGCGCCACCGCCAAAATCATCACCCTCGCCAGAATCAGAAGAAATTGGGATCGGCACTTCGAAGGAAATTTTTTCGTTATCAGAAAATTCGCTGAGGTCCTGATTCTTAATGAAGTTCACAACATTTTCGATTTCGGTATCGGAACAAAACGGGCCGTGAACACGAATCATTTTACTGCCGCCAGACATGTAAATCATGTCGCCATGACCAAGCAATTGTTCAGCGCCTTGTGCGCCTAAAATAGTTCTGCTGTCGATTCTGGAAGTAACTTGGAATGAAATTCTGGTTGGAAAATTCGCTTTGATGATGCCAGTAATTACGTCAACCGAAGGACGCTGCGTTGCCATGATGATATGTATCCCTGCAGCACGCGCCATCTGGGCTAAGCGCTGTACAGAATTTTCAATTTCCTTGCCAGCAACAAGCATTAAATCAGCCATTTCATCGACGATAACCACAATGAAAGGAAGTTTTTTTGGCTCAAATTCTATCTCTTCAATGATCGGCTGGCCGTTACTTGGATCGTATCCGGTATGAACTTTACGCACTAACTTTTCATTGCCGAGCGCCGCCTTTTCGGCCTTCTCATTATAGCCGGCGATGTTGCGCACAGAGAAGCTCGACATTAAACGGTAACGCTCTTCCATCTCAGCAACAACCCACTTGAGCGCAATAATTGCCTTGCCTGGCTCAGTTACAACTGGCGAAAGTAAATGTGGAATTCCGTCGTAAATCGAGAGCTCGAGCATCTTCGGATCAATCATGATGAATTTACATTCGTCTGGGCGAAGTTTGAAAAGTAGCGATAAAATCATCACGTTTAAGCCGACAGATTTTCCTGAGCCAGTAGTTCCTGCGATCAATAAATGTGGCATACGCGCTAGGTCAGCGATCATCGTATCGCCAGCGATATCTTTGCCCAAAATTATCGGCAAAGAATCTTGTGAAAACTTGTAATCCTTAGACTCGAGCAGCTCGCGCAAAAAAATCATTTCGCGTTTTGGATTTGGCAGTTCAATACCGAGCGAAGTTTTTCCAGGCACTACAGCAATCCGCGCTGAAACCGCACTCATCGATCTAGAGATATCGTCAGAAAGACCAATAACCCGCGAAGCTTTGGTACCAGCGGCTGGCTCGAATTCGTGAAGTGTAACAATCGGCCCAACTTTTGCGGCCAATGCAGTTCCGTAGACGCCAAAATCTTCCAAAACTTTGATCAACATTTTGCTCTGGGCCTCAACAAGTTCGCGACTAGTTTTCTTGTCGCGATTCTCGCTAGAGCGATCAGTAAGTAGATCTGGGGCTGGAAGTTC
>CAMBES010000052.1 GCA_945865855.1 Rhizobium sp. Q54
CCCGCCGCGATCAGCGAGCTTGCGAAAAATGTGTGAATAGCGATGAGATCCCATTCCTCTCAGAATTTAGCGAAGAAATTACCGACTCTGCCACCGCTTACCAAATTACCTACATGCTGCAAGGCGTTGTCGATCGCGGCACCGCAGCACGCGCACGCGGAATCGGTAAAATTGTCGGCGGTAAAACTGGAACAACGAACAGCTCTTACGATTCTTGGTTCGTAGGCTTCTCGCCTAACTTAGTCGCCGCAGTTTACGTTGGATTCGACAATCCAAAATCTCTCGGCGCTGAAGAAACCGGAGCCTCAATCGCTTTGCCAATCTTTATTAATTTCATGAAAGAAGCCCTGAAGGAAAAATCTTCAACGCCTTTCCATGTGCCAAGTAGCGTGAAGTTTGTAAAGGTCGATCGCACGACCGGAAAATATCCAACGCCAACGACGCCGAAAGAACATGTTTTCTTCGAAGCATTAAAGCTCACTGACACGATTGATGAGTCTGTAGATTCTCCGTCTGGCGACGGAAATGGGTTTAGCGAAACGCCTGCAGATTCTGATCCAACGGGGATTTATTAAAAAAATACCCAAGTGCTTTTTCAATAAAACAACCCTTCCAGAAAGCCTAAAGTAATTACCTGATTCAATGTCCGAAATTCTCTCTTTCTTTCTCGTAATCGCCATCATTCTGATCTCCATCCGCTTTTTCATCGCGCAGAATTCTTACGAAAAAATTCTCAGCTTTTACTTCATTTTCACCAATTTGATTTTGCTGATTCTGATTAGCTCAGTCACCAATTTCGATTCGATTCTCGACATTATTATTCTGCTCTTCCTGCTCAAATTAATGGCGGTGCTATTTCTGCTTTTTAATCGCAAAAAAATTTAATTTAGACTCGAGCTTAAGTAGCCTCTGAAAAAGTTATGGCTTTAGGCTGGTTTCAAAATCTTTTACTTCTTAAATAGTTGGCATCGATCTCCTTTTAGTTTTTTTCTTGGCAAGGTTAAGAGGTTAATCTTCCATAAATCGTTAGATCAATTCTTCAGCCGAGATTACTTACGTGAAGGGTCACTTTTATTACTTTCTTTATTTTTTAATGATTGTGCAGAGTTTGTTGTGGTGAAAATTGAGTTTTTGGGCAAGATGCTGGAGAACGAATCACAAACTCGCCCCATAAGTGTCCTTCCTGCTGTTGTATCTACTCTTTGCCCATCCGCTCCTTCTCTAGATGCAGATGCTTCGGTGATTGCTGCTGCTGTTTTCTCATCCTCCTCCGCTGCGGCACCTCTATCTTTTGACGATTTAGATTTATATTTTTCTTCACTTTCGATGTCTTTTTCTGACGGCAATTCATCAGAATCAGATTTATATTCTTCTTCTACATTTTCGACGACTTCTGTTTCTGATTTTTTATTATCAGTTGTTAAATTTGCCTCGACATGTCTTTCGTGCATTTTTTGTTTCACATCTTCCTCAGCAGCTTCGAGGATTTCTTTCTTTTTTTCTTCAGATAGTTGGTGGGCGTCAGTAAATTTTATGACTTCACCGATTATCTCATGGGTTAATTTATTGAGGTTGGATTTAGGATCTGAGTTCGCCAGAAAAAGAGTTCTTGCTACTTGATTTAAGCGTGATTCTGCCCGATCGACTCGAAGTTCGAGGGTGATTTCATGTGGATAATAAATTTGGCAGCCTCCTGTTTCTAGTTCGGATAATCTGTCTAGAAGGGTTAGTGAGGGGGTTGGTTGGTCGTGAAAAATATCTAATTTGCGCCTAAGATCTAAATTTATTAAATTATTAAGACCACCAATCCACTCAGGAATTGTGTCTAGTTGGTTGAAGTTAAGACCTAAAAATTTCAAAGCATTAAGATCCCCAATCTGCTTAGGAAGTTTGGTTAGTTGGTTGAAGCCAAGATCTAAAATTGTCAAAGCTTTAAGACCACCAATCGACTCAGGAAGTGTGGTTAGTTGGTTGCGGCCAAGAAGCAAATCTGTCAAAGCAGTAAGACCACCAATCGACTCAGGAAGTGTGGTTAGTTGGTTGCCGCCAAGACTTAAATATGTCAAAGCAGTAAGATTGCCAATCCGCTTAGGAAGTGTGGTTAGTTGGTTGGAGCGAAGATCTAAAATTGTCAAATCAGTAAGCTCCCCAATCTGCTCAGGAATGGATGATAATCCAAGTTCAGATAATGAAAGGATGGTACTTCCATTAGACCTAGCCTCAATCATTCTTCGCATCGCCTCAACTCTTTTTTCTCTTTCTCCTTCAGGAGCTGTAGCTTCATCACCCCAAGCCTGAAGGCCAATTACAAAATCATCTTCAATGCCAGCTTGTGGGCTAGTTAGGTCCGATGGGCTTGATAATTTTTCTTTCATAATTTTTTAATTATTTTTTGTACTAAGTGAGGATATTCTTTATAAACAATGTGCGCAGGTATCTGACTTGGCATCAAATCCAAACAGAATGCAGCTAGTCGGAGAGTATCTTAAAGATGCTGCCAATTCTTACTTAAAAAAAGAATATCCTGAAATGTACGAAGAGGTAAAGAATGAGTTCAATTTAGAGCGGCATGGCTTTGAAATGGCTGCGGCAAATGATTCAGACGCTTTAAAAGATACGAGTGGATTTTCTGCTACTGAGGCAGTTCAGCTTTGTCAAAAAGATTTGAAAAGTTCCAAATGCCTTTAAAAAAATGAATCCGTCGAGGGCGTGCCAGAACACAAAACATTCACAGGAAATATGAGTACGCAAGCCGGGCTTGCTTGGCGGTTGTCCCCGACCATTCGGTTAATAATTTTGCCCTCGAAATTCACTCACCCATAAAGCGTCGCCACAATCCCCTGGTTCTGCCCTGAAAAAACAACGATCAAACAAAACCTGCTGATTAGATCAAAAGTAAAAAATGCTAAAAGCCGTAAGGGTTGTAAATCACATCTTCAACTGCTGCATCACTTGATAAAAACAAGAGCTGAGCCATAAAAATTTCCAACAATTTCTTAAACCAAGATTTTTCATTAGAGCCATTAATAATTTTTCTCTAGGCCCCACTTTTATCCCCCTCAATTGGACAATAAAAGAGTGAGTGTTTTTAGGATCTCTAACGACAAATCTGGAATAAAATCTCAATTAATGAATCTAATATCACTAGCCATCACCATCCCAACCCTACTACTCCTAATCGCAGCAGCAGTTGCTTTTTTGAAAGCGAAGGATGTTTTCATCATGACTCACATCGTAATGATCAGCAATTGTTGCATCGTTCCTTTGGTTTTAATCAGCATTGCAATCGAACATTTTTCCTGGCTCTCTTTTGCCAAAATAATCGCCTTAATTCTGCTGAATCTAATTGTTGCCAACCTTCTCTGCTACCTCGTCGCTCAACGCGCAATGACGAATAAAATCGCGCCGGATGCAGATGCGGAAACGAAGTAATTGTGACTCTCTTTGCTGAATCCTTTACGGGCTCAACTTTCAATTTTATCGCCCAATTTGTTATCTGGGCATTAAAAGACATTACTCGTCCAGCTTCAGCGCTGCCAAAAATGCACTTTGCGGAATTTCTACATTACCGATTTCGCGCATTTTCTTTTTACCTTTTTTCTGCTTGTCGAGGAGTTTTCTTTTGCGAGAAATATCGCCGCCGTAACATTTTGCCGTAACGTCTTTACGCATTGCTGAAACCGTTTCGCGCGCAACAATTTTTCCGCCAATCGCCGCTTGAATCGCAATGTTGAACATTTGTCTTGGGATCAGTTCTTTAAGCTTCGCGCAGATTTTTCTGCCTCTCGTTTCAGCGTGAGTTTTGTGCGTAATAAATGAGAGAGCATCAACCGGCTCGGCATTCACCATTATTGAGAGTTTCACTAATTGACTTTCTTCGTAGCCATCAATTTGCCAATCAAAACTGGCGTAGCCGCGTGAGCAAGATTTAAGACGGTCGTAAAAGTCGTAAACGATTTCATTAAGCGGTAAGCGGTAAATCAACATTGCACGATTATTTGACCCTTGGCCAACGTAACTTAATTCTTTTTGAATGCCGCGTTTTTGCGTGCAAAGCTCAAGAACTGAACCAAGAAATTCATCTGGCGTCATAATCGTAGCCTTGATCCACGGCTCTTCCATTTTTTCGATTTGAGTTGGATCTGGCATTTCTGCAGGAGAGTGAATTTCGCGAATTTCACCAGCAGGGTGGCGCATGTGAATCTTGTAAATCACCGAGGGCGCAGTGGTGATCAAATCTAAATCAAATTCGCGCTCGAGACGTTCTTGAATAATTTCTAGATGCAATAATCCGAGGAAGCCACAACGAAAGCCGTAGCCCAGCGCCGTTGAAGTTTCAGTTTCATATTCAAAGCTCGCGTCATTCAAATGTAACTTGCCTAAAGCGTCGCGAAATTTTTCAAAATCCGAAGCGTCAATTGGATAAATTCCACAAAAAACTACCGGCTGATTTTGTTTAAAACCCGGCAGTAAAGTTGCTTTGTCATTTCCCGAAAGCACTAGAGTGTCGCCAACTCGACAATCTGCAACTTGCTTAATTTGCGCATTAATAAAACCGACTTCACCAGCTTTTAAATCGTCACAGAAAACTTTTTTCGGCGTGAAAAATCCAACAGAATCAACTTGGTAAACCGCATTCGCCGCAAGCATTTTTATTTTCTGCCCTTTCTTCAAAGACCCGTCAATCACCCGCGCAAGAATAATTACGCCCAAATATTGGTCGTACCAACTGTCAATCAGCAGCGCCTTAAATTCGCCTTCTGGATTACCTTTGGGAGCCGGCAATCTTTTTACAACCGCCTCGAGTGTGTCGTGAATTCCCACGCCAGTCTTGGCTGAAACGAGAATCGCTTCGGAAGCATCAATCCCGATTACTTCTTCAATTTGTTTTTTTACTGATTCGGGATCAGAAGCCGGCAAGTCGATTTTATTCAGCACTGGCACGATCTCGTGATTATTGTCAATCGCCTGATAAACATTGGCGAGTGTTTGCGCCTCCACGCCTTGAGTTGAATCGACAACTAAAATCGACCCTTCACAAGCCGCCAAACAACGACTCACCTCGTAACCAAAATCGACGTGACCTGGAGTGTCCATTAGGTTCAACATGTAAGTCTTGCCGTCATCTGCTTTGTAAGAAAGACGCACGGTCTGCGCCTTAATCGTGATCCCGCGCTCTTTTTCAATGTCCATTGAATCAAGAATTTGTGCGCTCATTTCACGCTCTTCAATCGCTCCGCATTCTTGAATTAAGCGGTCGGAAAGCGTTGATTTGCCGTGGTCAATATGCGCAACAATCGAAAAGTTTCGGATGTGTGAAAGAAGGTTCATTTCAGTTTTTTTGATTTTGAAATTTGAGATTGCCGCGCTTTCTAGAATCAATAGCCAAATTGTCACCCCCTGCCACTCTCTCAACTTGTCACTTCTCACTTTCAACATCATTCCTCCTGCCATTCCGACCTGCGCGGGAATGACGAGACGAGTGCGAGGGTGACAATTTGGTGAGCGATTCTAAAACAAACTTCACTGACCAGCTTAAAAATTAATTCCAAAATCAATGTCGACTCACAAACTTCAGCCCGTTCGAGGCACTAAAGACCTGTTCGCAGAGGAGATTAAGATTTTTAATCACATTGTTTCGACCGCGAAAAAACGCGGCGAAAATTTTGGGTTCGATGAATTACAAACTCCAATTTTTGAATTTAGCGAAGTGTTTGAACGCAACCTTGGCGAAACTTCCGACATTATTTCCAAAGAGGTTTACAAATTTCCTGATCGCGGCGACAACATGTTGACGCTACGTCCTGAATTCACGGCTGGCGTGGTGCGCGCACTTATTTCTAACGGCGAGTTGCAACAAATTTTACCGCAGAAATTATTTTCTTACGGCCCAATTTTCCGTTACGACCGTCCGCAAAAAGGCCGTCAACGCCAATTTCACCAAATTAATTTTGAAGTTTTCGGCGAAGATAATCTCTTCTGCGACGTTGAGGTGATTCTTCTTTCAGCCGCGATTTTAAAGGATCTTGGCGTGCTCGACAAAACTACGCTCGAAATTAATTCCCTTGGCTGCACGCAAACAAAAATAAATTACGAAGTCGCGCTGCGCGAATATTTTACCAAATTTAAAAACGAACTTTCTGCCGATTCACAAATTCGTTTAGAAAAAAATCCGTTGCGCATCCTTGATTCTAAAGAGGCGCAAGACATTGACCTTCTTGCTGATGCACCAAAAATTTCTGACTTTTTTTCTGACGAAGCGAAATCGCGTTTCGATTCAATTACAAATTTACTCACCAAATTAAACGTCAAGCACCGTGTTAATCCGCGTCTTGTGCGCGGCTTAGATTACTACACTTCCACCGTTTTCGAATTCGCGATGAATTTCGAAGGCGCACAAAATGCAGTTCTTGGTGGTGGTCGTTACGACGATTTAGTAGAAAAAATGAGCGGCAAAAAAATGTCTGCATTTGGATTTGCTGCCGGCATTGAACGCTTAATGCTTTTAACAAAATTAGACTTACCAAAAACCCGCTTTGTTGCCGTAAATTACATTTCTGAAGGAGAGAAAATTTACGCTTTTGAAATCGTACAAAAGCTTCGCAACTCTGGCTTCGCAGTTGAATTTGTTTGCAGCGGAAACTTTAAAAAACAGATGAAACGCGCCTCACAAAACAACTCGCGTTTCGTTGTAATTATTGGCGAAGAAGAAATGAAAAATGGCGAAGTTTCGGTAAAAGATTTTGACAATTCTTCTGAACAAAAAGTGAAACGTGAATTGCTCACCGCTTACCTTGAAGGAAAAGTTTAACCTCAGCTTTTCCACACCTTCACCAATCCTCGATCGAGCAGAAGTTGATTTAGGTAAATTCCGCTTTCCGCAACAAGTTGCGGGTCAGAGATTTCTTTATCAAAAAAAACGTCTGCAACATAGCGGCCGTAGATGTCGGTCTTATTCGTTTTGACCACTAAAAACTGCACATTTTGTAAAAATCCTTTCAGAGCTTTCGTTGCTTTTGCACCTTCTTTTGTGTCTGCAGCAGCCGCATCGATTTGACTGAGGCGTAAAATTTCGCGGTGTTCAATGCCAAATCCTAAATCAAGCGTAACGTGAATTGTGTCACCGTCGACAATCCTTTCAAGCCGCGCCAAATAAGTGTGAATCTGACTTGATTTGAGCGTGATTTTTTTAAGAGAGGATTTTTTTACCTCAATGATTTCGCCAGTTTTGAATTTATTTTTGTGGAGAAGAAAAATGTTAAAACCCAGGTCAATCCTGGATTTGTCGAGAATTTTGTAAGTAAAAACTCTACCCCTTGTGCAGTGTAATTTTTGTGAAGTTGTCGATTTTTCTTTCGTCTTTTTGTTGTATTCTGCGACTTCGTTTTGAAGTTTTTTTGAGCTTAAATCTTTTTTAACTACTAGGTCTTCGAGCAGTAGGCGCTTGGTGTTGTCTTTGACCGAAATCAAATTTCGGTAGTGAGTCCAATTTAATTTCTTCTCTGGACTTGGAAGGGTTTTGTAGGTTTTGTAAAAAGCGTGCATTTGGTAGAGAGCGAGCCTGTTGATTCCCGTGTCTTTTGTTAGCCTTACGATTATTTTTTTGCCGTAATTATTTAGGTCGTCTGGCTTTGAATTTTGACGTAAAAAATCTTCGATTTTCTCTCCAACTTTCCAACTCATTTTGACCTTCTCGTAATTCACCGAAGCGACAACATTTTCTTCTGTTTTCTTAATTGTTTGACGAATCTCTGAGAGTAATTTTGTGTAATTTTTAGTGGTGACTTTCATCTGACTTGGGGCTTAGGGGTTAAAGGGTGGAGACTGGTTTTGTAAAGATTGTTTACCCGGGTAAACAATCTCACATTTCTGGATTTTCGCCTTCTTGAAAATGACGTTGAAATTGAAGCGCAAAACTTAGCGCTTCATTCGCGCAGAAGTGGAAATCCAAGAAAAATTAACGAAATCTTTGAACAATTTTTTCAACCGTGTCAGAAAGTTTTTTTCCTACTTTTTCTGAGCGGTAATTTTGCAGAAATTTTTGGTGTGCGTTGGCCGCAAGTGTGCGCGCTAAATCCTGATCTTTTACTAAACGTTCAATTGCGTCGGCGAGCAATTCTGGCATTTTTTCTCTGTCGTCTTTTGAGACTTTTAAGCCGTTAATTCCTTCGTCAATTACCTCGTCTGGACCCCAGCTGTTGCTGGTTACAATCGGGGTGTTGTAAAGCATTGCTTCGAGCAAAACGATTCCAAAAGTTTCTCCGAAAGAAGGTAAAACAAAAATGTCAATTTCGTTGAAGAAGGTTTTTTTGTCTGAGGTCCAGCCGAGAATTTTGAAGTTTTTTT
Organism: Rhizobium sp. Q54; assembly: GCA_945865855.1. Taxonomy (GTDB): domain Bacteria; phylum Pseudomonadota; class Alphaproteobacteria; order Rickettsiales; family UBA1997; genus UBA2645. Next base: position 8,347 of record CAMBES010000052.1, read on the forward strand.
CGACACCAAGTTCTTTTGCTAATTTATTTAATTTTTCTTCTTCCGGCCCAACTCCGCCAATTAGATATTCGCATTCAACCCCTCTTGCCCTTAGGATTGGCAAGGTTTGCACCATTTTGTCAAAATTTTTCTCCCAGTGAATTCGACCCAAAGATCCAACTTTTACTGGGCGGCGAAAATCTGGCTTCACCGGCAAAACAAAATCTGTTGGAACGTCAAACATGTTCGGCATTACGAAAGCTGAATCTGGTGATTTGCCTGCTTTAATCAGCTCTTTACTGAAGTAAGAATTTACGGTAAAAACAGCGTCAGCTTTGAGAAATTTTCTTGGATTAATTCCGTGGTCGACGGCAATTACTGGAAATTTTTTGCCAAGAAAAATTTGATTAAAAAGTCGCGCGGCACGAACAAAAAACATTGCTTTGCCCGAGTGACACAAAACCGCATCAGGCCTGAAAAAAAGGCAGAAAAAGGCTAAGCGAAAAATTGAATAAATGTCGAAGCGATTCCAACCTGGCAATTCAAGTAATTTCGAACCAGTCGCCCTTACCGCATCTGCGTAAACCATTTTTGGATTAGTTACCGAAACCACCTCGTGACCGTTGGCAATCAAGTGCTTCGAATAGTCAATGAAACAACGCTCAACGCCGAGAATTTTATTGTCGCTCGTCGATTTTTTGTAGTTAAAGAGGGTGTTTAGAATTTTCATTTCTAGCGCTTAATCTGATTCGGAACATTTTTACGGTAACCGTCAATCTCGGCCTTTGTTGCTTGAAAACCCTTTAACTCTTTGCCGCTAAGACGTAATCC